>NZ_JBICMC010000096.1:0-40624 GCF_043106005.1 Pseudomonas sp. GLN_2
TCCCACAGGCGTTACTCAGGCCTCGTGGCAGATGTGCCCATCGACCAAGGTATAACGCACCGCACCTGGCAGGCAGTGGCCGATGAACGGGCAGTTCTCGCCACGGGAGAACCATTGTTCGCCAGCAACGGTGGACGCTTGCGGGTCGAACAGCACCAGGTCTGCCGCGCCACCCACTTTCAGCTCCCCAGCCGGCAGGCGCAGGGCGGCAGCCGGGCCGCTGCTCAGACGGGCCAGCAAGGTCGGCAGGTCGAGCAGGCCGTCTTGCACCAGGGTCATGGCCAGTGGCAGCAGCAACTCGACGCTGCTGATACCCGGCTCGGTGGCGCCGAACGGGGCCAGCTTGGCGTCGCGCTCGTGCGGCTGGTGGTGGCTGGAGATGGCCTGGATCACCCCCGACTTCACCGCCTCGCGCAATCCGTCACGGTCGGCAGCGGTGCGCAGCGGCGGCTGCACGTGATACAGGCTGGAGAACTCGCGCAGCGACTCGTCCGTGAGGATCAGCTGGTACAGCGCTACATCGGCGGTGACCGGCAGGCCCAAGGCCTGGGCCTGGGCGATCAGCCGCGCGCCACGGGCGCTGGTGATCTGGCTGAAGTGCGCACGCACGCCGCTCTGTTCCACCAGCAGCAGGTTGCGCGCCAGGGCCACGGTTTCGGCGCTTTCCGGTATGCCCGGCAGCCCGAGGAAGCTGGCCATGGCACCTTCGTGGGCCAGGCCGCCCTGGGCCAGGTCGCGGTCCTGGGAGTGGAACACCACCGTCAGGTCGAAGGTGGCGGCATACTCCAGGGCGCGGGCCAGGGTACGGTTGTTGGGGATTTCCTTCAGGCCGTTGCCAAACGCTACGCAACCGGTGTCACGCAGGGCCACCAGTTCGGCCAGTTGCTCACCCTCCAGGCCCTTGGTCAGGGCGCCGACCGGGTAGACCTTGCTGTTGGCGGCTTCACGGGCGCGGTCAAGGATAAGTTCGGCTACCGCCGAGGTGTCCAGCACCGGCTTGGTCTGCGGCGGGCAGCACAGGCTGGTAACACCGCCGGCAACGGCAGCGCGGGTTTCACTGGCGATGTTGCCTTTGCGGCTGTAACCCGGCTCGCACAGGGACACGCCCAGGTCGACCAGGCCGGGCGCAGCGACCAGGCCATCAGCCTGGATCGTGCGGCTGGCGCTGAAACCGGCCGGTGCGGCGCCGATGGCGACAATGCGGCCGCCGTCCAGGTGCAGGTCGGTGACCTGGTCCAGGCCGCTGTTGGGGTCGATCACCCGGGCGCCGAGAATACTGATGGTCACTGGGCGTTCTCCTGGTCCAATTGACGTTGCGCGTTCTGCCCGCTCATGGCCATGGACAGCACGGCCATGCGCACGGCGATACCGTAGGTGACCTGGTTGAGGATCACCGAGTGCTTGCCATCGGCAACCGCCGACTCGATTTCCACGCCACGGTTGATCGGGCCCGGGTGCATGACGATGGCGTCAGGCTTGGCCCCGGCCAGGCGCGCGGTCGTCAGGCCGAACAGGCGGTAGAACTCGCCTTCACTGGGCAGCAGGCCACCGGCCATGCGCTCACGCTGCAGGCGCAGCATGATCACCACGTCGACGTCTTTCAGGCCTTCGGCGAGGTCGGTGTAGACCTTTACGCCGTACTGCTCGATGCCGATCGGGATCAGGGTTTTCGGCCCGATCACACGGATGTCCGGGCAACCCAGCGCTTTGAGCGCGAGCATGTCGGAACGGGCCACACGCGAGTGCAGGATGTCGCCGACGATCGCCACGGACAGGTTTTCGAAGCTGCCTTTGTGACGGCGGATGGTGAGCATGTCGAGCATGCCCTGGGTCGGGTGTGCGTGGCGGCCGTCACCGCCGTTGATCACGGCCACTTCCGGGCACACGTGCTCGGCGATGAAGTGCGCGGCGCCGGAGTCGGAGTGGCGTACGACGAACATGTCGGCGGCCATGGCTTCGAGGTTGCGCAGGGTGTCGAACAGGGTTTCGCCCTTGCTGGTCGAGGAGGTCGACACGTTCAGGCTGATCACGTCGGCCGACAGGCGCTGGGCTGCCAGTTCGAAGGTGGTACGGGTACGGGTCGAGTTCTCGAAGAACACGTTGCACACAGTCTTGCCGCGCAGCAACGGGACTTTTTTCACAGCCCGGGCACCGACTTCCAGGAAGGAGTCGGCGGTGTCGAGGATCTCGGTGAGCAGTTCGCGAGGCAAACCGTCAAGCGAGAGGAAGTGGCGTAGCTGGCCCTGATCATTGAGCTGCAGCGGGCGCTTGGCGTCGATTGGCGTCATCGCGGGGGACTCTTAAAGGGCGGAAGCGGAGGCGAGGTCCTGGCGCTCGAGGGCGAGCGGTGCGGGTCCGGTCAATTTTACCCGTTCATGGGCGCCCAGCGACAGGGTGGCGCCGAGCACGTTAGGGCGAATCGGCAGTTCGCCGGCATCCAGGTCCAGCAGGCAGACCAGAGTGACGCTGGCCGGGCGGCCGTAATCGAACAGTTCGTTGAGCGCCGCGCGGATGGTACGACCGCTCATCAGCACGTCATCCACCAGCACCAGGTGCTGGCCTTCGACTTCGAACGGCAACTCGGACGGGCGCACTTGTGGGTGCAGGCCGTTCTGGCTGAAGTCGTCACGGTAGAACGACACGTCCAGGGTGCCCATTGGGCTGGTGTCGCCCATGGCATCCTGCAGGGCCTGGGCAACCCAGACGCCGCCGGTGCGAATACCGATGTAACGGGGCTCGGTGATTGCCCGGCGCGCCAGGTGGGCACGAAGGTCGACAGCCATCTGCCGGATCAGCTCGGCGGGATTGGGTAGGCTCATTGCGGGCTCCTTGGAAGGGTGCGCCGGGTGGACCCGGCGGCAAAGATGATCAGGTATTGGCCTCCAGCCAGCCTTGCAGCAGCAAGGCAGCGGCAATGGCATCGACCGGATTGTCGCGGTAGCTGCCACGCTGGCCGCCACGGGCCATGCGCTCGCCTTTGGCCTCGAAGGTGGTCAGGCGCTCGTCGTGCGTGTGCACGGGCAGGTTGAAGCGGCCGTTCAGGCGGCGGGCGAACTTTTCGGCGCGGGCGCTCATCTCGCTGGGCGTACCGTCCATGTTCAGCGGCAGGCCGACGACGATGGCATCTGGCTTCCATTCGGCAATCAGCTTTTCCACCTGGGCCCAGTCCGGTACGCCGTTCTGCGCCTTCAGGGTGCACAGTTCGCGGGCCTGGCCGGTGATCACCTGGCCGACGGCCACGCCGATCTGTTTGCTGCCATAGTCGAAGCCCAGCAGCAGGCGTAGCTCAGCCATCAGGCGTGGCCCGCCTGGCTGGTCAGCAGGTGCAGGTTGATCCCCAGGCTGGCGGCCGCAGCCTCAAGGCGCAGGTCGCTGGCCATGCCGAAGACGATTTCCGGGTCGAACGGGCAGTTCAGCCAGGCGTTGTCGGCCAGTTCCGCTTCCAGTTGGCCCGCTTCCCAACCGGCATAACCCAAGGTGATCAGGCTCTGTTTCGGGCCCACACCGGCGGCGATAGCCAGCAATATGTCCTGTGACGTGGTCAGCGACAGCCCTTCCAGCGCCACGCTGGCCTGGAAACTGCACTCGCTGCTGTGCAGCACGAAGCCGCGGTCGGTTTGTACCGGGCCACCCTGGTAGATCGGCACCTGCAAGGTGCTGGCCGGCGGCGTTTCGTCCGGGCGCAGCTGCTCGAGGATGTCGGCCAGGCTCAGTTCCTGTGGTCGGTTGACCACCAGGCCCATGGCGCCATGCTCATTGTGCTCGACGATATACGTGAGGGTCTGGGCGAAGTTCGGATCGGCCATGTGCGGCATGGCGATCAGGAACTGGTGCTTGAGGTAGCTGGGTGCGAGGGTTTTCATGGGGGATAGTGTGGCGCCAGGTGGCGAGACTGACAAGGTGCGGATTTGTGTCGTCAGGTTGGCGCTTGGCTTGAGGTTTTTGGCGCTTTTGAGATCGAGCGCCGCCCGCGCGGCGCTCGATATCCGCGCTAGCACGCACCGAAAGCCCTACACCAAGGCTGAACTCAATTACTGGACAAACGGTCCCCACGGGCAAAGCGCCAGGTGCGGATGATCTCCAGCCGGTCGAACTCGGCCAGATCACCGGTAAACGGTGCAAACGGCGCGGCCAGCCGCACGATGCGCTGCGCCGCCTGGTCCAGTACGGGCTGCCCGGACGATTCCAGCACTAGCACCTCGTACAGCGAGCCATCGCGGTTGATCGACACCATCATGCGCAAGTTGCCGTAGATCTGCTGTCGGCGTGCTTCATCGGGGTAGTTCAGGTTACCCACGCGCTCGACCTTCTTGCGCCACTCTTCCTTGTACCAGGCGCCCTTGTCGCGCATGGTCGACGCGGCGTTCAGGCGATGGATGCGTGGGCGCTTGGCGTACATCTGCTGCTCGTTGGACAGCTCCGCCTCCAGGCTGGCGATCTGGCTGGACAACTGCGAGCTGTCGAAGTCCGGCGCCGGTGTGGCTGGCTTGGGCTGTGCTTTGCTTTCCTTGGGTTTGGGTTCGACCTTGTGCGGCTTGGGCGCCGTCGTCACCACCGCCGACTTTTTCGGGGTAGGGGGTGGTACCACCTCGGGCCTGGCCGCAGGCGGTGGGGTGATCTTGTTGATCTTGCTGTCCTGGAACGGCGCCAGCTCGGTGGTCTTGGGCACCGCTTTCTTGTCCAGGGTGCCGCTGCCTTGCTGGTTGTCCTGGGCCTGGAAGTCAGCCTTCTCGGGCGGTTTCTCGCTCTTGAAGGTGGCCAGGGTGATGTCCATGGTGTGGCGGATTTCGGCAGGCTTGACCACGGTGAAGCCGACGCCAAGGATCAGCGCCAGGTGCACCAGCGCAGCCAGGAACAGGGTGAAGCCAAGCCGGTCCGCAGGGCGAACACGGGGAGGCAGCAGGTCGGCAGGGACGTCAGCGGGCAGCGTCATCAGGTATCCAGCAACCGCAGGGCGGGGCAGCAGCTCAGTCGAATAGGACCGGCATCATACCCCACTCTACGGCTTTACTTCGCGTTGGCTGTCAGCGTGCCTTGAGCTTGCGATCAATGGCATCCATCAGTTTGCCACCGATATCGGTGTTGTAGGCGGCATCGATCTCGCGGATACAGGTGGGGCTGGTGACGTTGATTTCGGTGAGGTAGTCGCCGATCACGTCCAGGCCAACGAACAGCAGGCCCTTCTCGCGCAGCGTCGGGCCGACCTGGACGGCGATCCAGCGGTCGCGCTCGGTCAGTGGGCGGGCTTCGCCACGCCCGCCCGCGGCCAGGTTGCCACGGGTTTCGCCGCTGGCCGGAATGCGTGCCAGGCAATAGTCCACTGGCTCGCCATCGATCATCAGGATGCGCTTGTCGCCGTCCTTGATTGCCGGCAGGTAGGCTTGGGCCATGATCTGCTGGGTGCCCAGTGCGGTCAGGGTTTCCAGGATCACCGACAGGTTGGGGTCGCCCGCGCGGTGACGGAAGATCGACGTACCGCCCATGCCATCCAGTGGCTTGAGGATCACGTCGGCATGCTTGGCGGTGAATTCGCGAAGGATGTCCGGGCGGCGGCTGACCAGGGTCGGGGTGGTGCATTGCGGGAACAGCGTGGCGAACATCTTCTCGTTGCAGTCGCGCAGGCTTTGCGGGCGGTTTACCACCAGTACGCCGTCGTTCTCGGCTTGTTCCAGCAGGTAAGTGCTATAGACGAACTCCATGTCGAAGGGCGGGTCCTTGCGCATCAGGATCACGTCCAGCTCGGCCAGCGGGCTGTCCTGCTCCTCGCCCAGTTCGAACCAGCGTGCAGGGTCGGCAAACACCGTCAGCGGGCGCATGCGGGCGCGGGCCTTGCCTTCGCCCTGGTACAGGTCTTGCTGTTCCATGTAGAACAAGCTCCAGCCGCGTGCCTGGGCGGCCAGCAGCATGGCCAGCGAGCTGTCCTTCTTGTAGGAGATGGACGCGATGGGGTCCATTACAATGCCGAGGCGAACGCTCATGGGGGGTCCTCTTGGCGGCAGGTGGCCGCGGTGGATCGAAAGAAAAGTGGCTCAGGGTGGCGCCGGGAACGCCGCCGGTCAAGGGGCGCGGCAGATGGAATGGCCACCCGGAGTGTGCTAAAAATGCAGCTGCAAGCCTTGAGCTACAAGCCTCAAGAAAAGAGCATCCATGCGCCGAGCTGCTTTCTTGCAGCTTGCCGCTAGCAACTTGCGGCTTCAATCCTACTGGTAGGCGTCTATGGAACAACCCCTGAAGGTGATGGTGATCGACGATTCCCGCACGATCCGCCGCACCGCGCAGATGTTGCTCGGTGAAGCGGGCTGCGAGGTAATCACCGCCAGTGATGGCTTCGATGCCCTGGCCAAGATCATCGACCATCAGCCCAGCATCATTTTTGTCGATGTGCTGATGCCACGCCTGGACGGCTACCAGACCTGCGCGGTAATCAAGCACAACAGTGCCTTCAAGGACACCCCGGTTATCCTGCTGTCGTCCCGCGATGGGCTGTTCGACAAGGCCCGCGGCCGGGTGGTCGGTTCCGATCAGTTCCTGACCAAACCGTTCAGCAAGGAAGAACTGCTCGATGCGATCCGCGCCCATGTGCCCGGGTTCGCCACACCTCAACAACACGCACCCTGACCGAGCCCCGCCATGGCGCGGTCCTACTTTCCTGATGGGGAAACAGCATGGCCCGAGTTCTGATTGTCGACGACTCGCCGACAGAGATGTACAGATTGACCGAATGGCTGGAAAAGCACGGCTACCAGGTGCTCAAGGCCAGCAACGGTGCCGACGGCGTGGCCCTGGCCCGGCAGGACAAGCCCGACGCGGTGCTGATGGACATCGTCATGCCTGGCATGAACGGCTTCCAGGCCACCCGCCAGCTCAGCAAGGACCCGGAAACCAGCGCTATTCCAGTGATCGTGGTAACCACCAAGGACCAGGAAACCGACCGTATCTGGGCCACGCGCCAGGGTGCCCGTGACTTCCTGACCAAACCGGTGGAAGAGGAGGCGCTGATCGCCAAGCTCAAAGAAGTGCTGGGGGCTTGACCACCCGCCCGCAAGGCGCGTCGCTGACCGCCTTTGAGTTGTTGCTGGACATCGACCGGCGCTGTCGCCTGCTGGTCGCCGACCAGCCGCCGCAGGACAACCGCGTGCAGCAGTGGAGCGGCATTGGCTTTCGCATTGCCGGGCAGTGGTTCGTCGCGCCCATGGGCGAAGTGGCCGAGGTGCTGCGCGAACCGCGCAGTAGCCGCGTCCCCGGCGTGCAGCCGTGGGTGTGCGGGGTGGCCAACCTGCGTGGCCGGCTGTTGCCGGTGATGGACCTGAGCTGTTTCTTCGGCCTGGGCCACGCCGCACCGGGCAAACAGCGGCGAGTGCTGGTGCTGGATCACGACGACCTGTTCGTCGGCTTGCTGGTCGACGAGGTGCTGGGCCTTCAGCACTTTGCCCTCGACAGCCTGCAGCTGTCGCCGCCGCAGCCGCTGATCCCTGCCGCTGCACGCTTTGTGCAGGGGCATTTTCCGCGTGAACGTAACTGGGCGATCTTCAGCCCCTTTGCCCTGGCCCAGGCGCCGGGCTTTCTCGATGTGGCGTTATAGGACCTGCGAACGTGAACAAGCCTGCCACCCCCGTCACTGCCACCACCGTGAGCCCACGTACCCGCAGCATCGCGCAGATCACCGTGCTGTTCCTGATCCTGATCCTTTCGATCATCTTGCTGTTCGCCAACTTTGCTTACCTGAATACCCAATCCAACTACGACAAGCAGTACATCGGCCATGCCGGCGAGCTGCGCGTGCTGTCGCAGCGTATCGCCAAGAACGCCACTGAGGCGGCCACCGGCAAGGCCCTGGCTTTCAAGCTGCTGTCGGATGCACGCAATGATTTCGAACGACGCTGGGGCTACCTGCGCCAGGGTGACAAGTCCACTGGTCTACCGCCTGCGCCACCTGCGGTGCGTGACGAGATGGAATCGGTACGCCGCGACTGGGAAAACCTGCGCAAGAACACCGACATCATCCTGGCCAGCGAGCAGACCGTGCTGTCGCTGCACCAGGTGGCAGCGACCCTGGCCGAGACCGTGCCGCAGTTGCAGGTGGAATACGAAAAAGTGGTCGAGATCCTGCTGCAGAGCGGTGCCCCGGCCAACCAGGTTGCGGTGGCCCAGCGCCAGCTGTTGCTGGCCGAACGTATCCTTGGCTCGGTCAACACCGTGCTGGCCGGTGACGACAGCGCCGCCCAGGCGGCCGATGCCTTCGGCCGTGACGCCGGGCGCTTTGGCCAGGTGCTGGAGGGTATGCTCAATGGCAATGCGACAATCCAGATAACCCGTGTCGAGGACGCCGACGCGCGTGCGCGGCTGGCCGAAATCGCCGAGCTGTTCCAGTTTGTTGCCGGTTCGGTGGATGAAATCCTCGAAACCTCGCCCGAACTGTTCCGTGTGCGGGAGGCTGCGGGCAACATCTTCAGCCTTTCGCAAACCCTGCTCGACGAAGCGTCGCACCTGGCGAACGGTTTCGAGAACCTGGCTGGCGGGCGCACCCTCGACACCGTTGGCGGCTATGCCCTGGGGCTGCTGGCGCTGGCCTCGATCATCCTCATCGGCCTGGTCATGGTGCGCACCACCAACCGCCAACTGCGCGAGACCGCAGAAAAGAACGAACGCAACCAGCAGGCCATCATGCGCCTGCTCGACGAAATCGAAGAGCTGGCAGATGGCGACCTGACGGTGACCGTATCGGTGACTGAAGACTTCACCGGTGCCATTGCCGACTCGATCAACTATTCCGTGGACCAGTTGCGCGACCTGGTCGCCACCATCAACCACAGTGCAGTGCAGGTCGCCGCCGCTGTGCAGGACACGCAGAACACTGCGCGGCAACTGGCCAAGGCCTCCGAGCACCAGGCTGCACAGATCAGCGAGGCGTCCGAGGCGGTGGGTGACATGGTCGAGTCGATCGATCGGGTTTCGGCGCATGCTTACGAATCGGCCAAGGTGGCCGAGCGTTCGGTGGCCATCGCCAACAAGGGCAACGAGGTGGTGCACAACACCATCAACGGCATGGACAACATTCGCGAGCAGATCCAGGACACCGCCAAGCGGATCAAGCGCCTGGGCGAGTCCTCCCAGGAAATCGGCGACATCGTCAGCCTGATTGACGACATTGCCGACCAGACCAACATTCTTGCCCTGAACGCCGCCATCCAGGCCTCGCTGGCCGGTGAGGCCGGCCGCGGGTTTGCCGTGGTTGCCGACGAAGTGCAGCGCCTGGCCGAGCGCTCATCGTCTGCCACCCGCCAGATCGAGGCGCTGGTGCGTACCATCCAGGCCGATACCAACGAAGCGGTGATCTCGATGGAGCAGACCACCGCCGAAGTGGTGCGTGGCGCACGCCTGGCCCAGGATGCCGGGGTGGCGCTGGCCGAGATCGAAGGGGTATCGCAGAACCTCGCCGACCTTATCCACAGCATCTCCGACGCTGCCCAGTTGCAGACCTCGTCGGCCGGGCAGATCTCCCACACCATGGCGGTGATCCAGCAGATTACCGCGCAAACCTCCGCCGGCTCCGGTGCCACCGCCGACAGCATCCGCCACTTGGCCCGCATGGCCAGCGAGATGCGCCGTTCGGTGTCCGGTTTCACCCTGCCACCCCCTACCGAGCCGCGTTAAGGAATAGTGACCATGGCTTCTGCAGTAAGCCCCGAGCGTCACGAAACAGTGGCGCTGGCCTGGACCAAGGCCGCCATCCTCGATTGCCTGGGCCAGGCACGGCAGGCGCTGGAGCGCTTTGCCGGCGAGACGGGCGACCTGTCGATGATGGCCTTCGTGGTCGACAACCTGCACCAGGTGCACGGCTGCCTGCGCATGCTCGAACTGCGCGGCGCCACGCGCCTGGCCGAGGAGCTGGAGCTGTTTGCCAAGGCGTTGGCCGACGGCCAGGTCAGCCCCCGGGGTGATTGCCTGGGCGCATTGTTCCGCGGCCTGGAGCAGTTGCCCTCGTACCTGGAGCGGTTGCGCGGTGCCCGCCACGACCTGCCACTGGTGATGCTGCCGTTGCTCAACCAGCTGCGCGCCTGCCGGGGGGAGGAACCGCTGGCCCAGGCCAGCCTGATGACCGGCGCCGCCCAACGCTTCGCGGGTGACGATGATCTTGCCAACCTCGACCTGTCGCTGGGCAACTGGCGTGACCAACTGCAGGCCGGGTCGGGGCGCGATGCGCTGCGTTCGGTGGTGACTGCACTGTGCGATGACTTGATGCGCATCAAGGAGCGGCTGGACCAGTTCGGGCGCGGCGACCGTCAGCACCGCGAACAGCTCGATGCGCTGTTGGCGCCGTTGCGCCACGTGGCTGACACCCTGGCGGTACTGGGCTTTCAGCAACCGCGGCGGGTGATCATCGACCAGGTGCTGGCGTTGCAGGCATTGGCTCAGGGCGAGCGGGCGGTGGACGACGCGGTGTTGATGGACGTGGCGGGGGCCCTGCTGTACGTGGAGGCCTCCCTGAACGGCATGGTCGGCCCTTTGGAGGAAAACGGCCAAGGCAGCCTGCCGGGCTCGGACCTGGCCGAGATACGCCAGCTGGTGCTGAATGAATCGCTGAACGTGTTGCAGCAGGCCAAGGATCTGATCGGCGATTACCTGGAGTCCGACTGGCCGCGGCAACGTCTGCAGCCCTTGCCGGGGCTGTTGCAGCAGATTCGCGGGGCACTGGCCATGTTGATGCTGCCGGCCGTGGCCGAGCTGTTTGTCGGCTGCGCAAGCTATGTGCAGCGTTGGCTGCAGCACCTGGAGGAAGAACCGCCGCTTGATGAGCTGACGCATTTGGCCGAGGCACTGAGCGCTGCCGAATGCTACCTGCAATGGCGCACGGCAGACCCGCTGGCCGATGGCCAACCCTTTATCGAGATGGCACGGGCCAGCCTGGCGGCGCTGGGTGTGCAGTGCGCGGTGGTTGGGGCCAGCGCAGACCTGGACGGCAGTGGCGACGGCATCGATGACGAGCTTCGCGAGGTGTTCCTTGATGAAGCGGGCGAGCTGCTGCCGGAAATCGAGCGCCACTGGCTGCGCTGGCGTGCCGACAACCAGCAGCGCGAGGCGCTGGGCGAAGTGCGTCGCGCGCTGCATACACTCAAAGGCAGTGGCCGCATGGTGCATGCCGAGGCGGTGGCTGAACTGGCCTGGGGCGCCGAGCACCTGCTGAACCGGGTGCTCGAGGGCCGCAGCGTGCTCACCCCGGAAGGGGTTGTAGCGCTGCAGCAGGTGTTCGTTCACCTGCCTGACTTGCTGGCCGACTTTGCCGCCGGCCAGTTGCCGCAACTGACTGAAATCGAGCAATTGGCCGGGCACCTGCACAGCCTGGCCGAAAACGATGCCCCGGCGGCTGCCGGTGTCGATGGCCTCGATCCGCAGTTGCTGGGCATTTTTCGTACCGAGGCGCAGGGCCATCTGGCCAGCCTTGAGGTTTATCTGCAAAGCGCCGGCGGCCACGACACGCCGGTCAGTGATGACTTGCAGCGTGCCTTGCACACGCTCAAAGGCAGTGCCGCCATGGCCGGTGTGATGCCGGTCGCCGAACTGGCCACCGCTTTCGACCGTCTGGCCCGTGAATACAAGGGGCATCAACTGCCACTGCAAATGGCCGAGATGGAGTGGCTGGAAGCTGCGCGGTCGTTGTTCCATCTGGGTTTGGCGCAACTCGATAGCACACCCCTGGCCGCCATCCCCGGCGCCGCGGAACTGATCGAGCAGGTGGGCCAGGCCGTGGACAGCCGCCTGGCCAGCCTGCATGAAGACCCGCACCAGGCCGGGCGCAACAAGCGTGATCCGCAGTTGGTCGCCAGCTTCCTGGCGCAGGCCATGGACATTCTGCTCGATGCAGAGACGTTGTTGTCGCGCTGGCAGCAACAGCCCGGCCAGCGCGACGCACTGGATAACCTGCTCGACCAGGTGACCACCCTGGGGCACGCCGCGCACCTGGCCGACCTGTGGCAGATGGATGAGGTGTGCGAGGCGTTGCTGGACCTGTATGGCGCGGTGGAGGAGGGCAGCCTGCCTGCCGATTCCCGCTTTTTCAGCCAGGCGCAGCGGGCCCATGAGGCCTTGCTGGACATGCTGGACGAAGTGGCGGCCGGGCAGGATATTCCACCCCGCCCGGAGCTGGTCGACAGCCTGCGCAACCTGCTGGACCAGGCCCTGGCGCCGGATGCCACCGGCCTGGTGGGCATCGATACGGTCACACCGCTGCACCCGGACATGGACCTGGCCGATACCTTGGGGCTGCCGCACCCGCCGTTGCAGCCGCAGGTGGCAGAGCCGCTTGCCGAGGCGCCGGAAAGCCCCGGCGAAGAGCTGCTGGAAGTGTTCCTGGAAGAAAGCTCGGACATCGTCGAGAGCGCCGCGGCGGCTCTGGCGCGCTGGCAGGCCGACCCGCGCAGCAGCGTCGAGGTGGACAACCTGATGCGCGACCTGCACACCCTCAAAGGCGTGGCGCGCATGGTCGAAATCACCCCGATCGGCGACCTGGCCCACGAACTGGAGTTCCTCTACGAGCTGTTGGCTGCGGGTAGATTGCCGCCAAGCGCGCCACTGTTCGCACTGCTGCAGAACTGCCACGACCGGCTGGCGCATATGCTTGACGCTGTGCGCCTGGGGCAGCCGCTGCATGCCGCCACGGCGCTGATCGACTACATTCGCAACTTCAGCAGCGCCGCACTGACAGACACTGCCGCAGGCCAGGGGCCGCCAGAAGCTGCAACCGCCGAAGTTCCGGCAGCAGCACCAGAGCGGGCACCGGGTGACATGGTCAAGGTCGACGCCGAGCTGCTCGACGACCTGGGTAACCTGGCCGGCGAGCACTCGATCATCCGTGGGCGCATCGAGCAGCAGGTCAACGACGCGCAGTTCGCCCTCAACGAGATGGAGACCACACTCGAGCGCATGCGTGACCAGTTGCTGCGTCTGGATGTCGAGACCCAGGGGCGAATCTCCAGCCGGCAGCAGTTCGAAGGCGATGCCTATGACGACTTCGACCCTCTGGAGATGGACCGCCACTCCCAGCTGCAGCAGCTGTCACGGGCCCTCTTCGAGTCTGCCTCGGACCTGCTGGACCTCAAGGAAACCCTGGCTCAGCGTGCTCAGGAGGCCTACAGCCTGCTGCAACAACAGGCGCGGGTGAACAGCCAGTTGCAGGAGGGCCTGACTGCCACCCTGATGGTGCCGTTCGAGCGCCTGGTGCCGCGCTTGCAGCGCGTGGTGCGGCAGGTGGCCAGCGAGCTGGGCAAGCAGGTGGAACTGGTGGTTGGCAATGCCGAGGGCGAACTGGACCGCAGTGTGCTGGAGCGTATGGTGGCGCCGCTGGAGCATATGCTGCGCAACGCCGTTGACCACGGCCTGGAAAGCCGCGCAATGCGCCTGGCCGCCGGCAAGCCGGAGCAGGGCACCATTCACCTGAATTTGCTGCATGAGGGCGCCGATATCGTCATCGAAATGACGGATGATGGTGCTGGCGTGCCTCTGGAAGCAGTGCGGCGCAAGGCCATCAAGCGCGGCCTATTGGACCCGCAGGCGCAGTTGAGTGACCACGAAATCCTGCAGTTCATCCTGCGGCCAGGCTTTTCCACCGCCGAAAAGATTACCCAGATTTCCGGGCGCGGGCTGGGCATGGATGTGGTGCACGAGGAGGTCAAGCAACTGGGTGGCTCGATGAGTATCGAGTCGGCGCAGGGCAAGGGGGCGCGTTTCCTGATCCGCCTGCCGTTCACCGTGTCGATCAACCGTGCGCTGATGGTGCACCTGGGCGATGAGCAGTACGCCATTCCGCTCAATACCATCGAGGGCATTGTCCGCGTGCCACCTGCCGAGCTTGCGGCGTGCTACCAGCTGGACTCGCCGCGCTATGTCTATGCCGGCCACGAATACGAGCTGCGCTACCTGGGCGAGTTGCTGCAAGGCCTGCCGCGCCCGGCGCTGCTTGGGCAAAGTGTGCCGTTGCCGGTGCTGCTGGTGCATTCCAAGGAGCAATCGTTTGCCATCCAGGCCGACAGCCTGTCGCCCAGCCGCGAGATCGTGGTGAAAAGCCTGGGGCCGCAGTTTGCCGCGGTTGCCGGGTTATCGGGGGCGACACTGCTGGGCGATGGCCGGGTGGTGCTGATTCTTGACCTGCTGGGCCAGCTGCGCGGGCAGCAGCGACGGCTGGCCCGCTTGCCCGGTGGCGGTAGCCAACGCCAGTTGCTTGGCCCGGCACCGCGCCGTGCCTTGCTGGTGATGGTGGTGGACGATTCGGTAACCGTACGCAAGGTTACCAGCCGCCTGCTGGAGCGCCACGGCATGAGCGTGCTCACGGCCAAGGATGGCGTCGATGCCATGGCCTTGCTGGAAGAGCACCGGCCCGACGTGTTGTTGCTGGACATCGAAATGCCGCGCATGGACGGCTTCGAGGTGGCCACACGCATCCGCCGTGACGCGCGGCTGAAGGACTTGCCGATCATCATGATCACCTCGCGCACCGGCCAGAAGCACCGGGACCGCGCCATGGCCATCGGCGTCAACGAATACCTGGGCAAGCCGTACCAGGAATCGCTGCTGTTGCAGAGCATCGCCCATTGGAGCCAGGCCCATGCTTGAACTGATTTCCGGCCAGCGCAGCAGCCTGACCGGGCTGTTGCTACCGTTGGGGGACCGCACGCTGGTGTTGCCCAACGTGGCGGTGGCCGAGTTGAGCGGGCAGCGTAACCTGGTGTGCCAGCATGGCGACCCCGCCTGGCACCTGGGGTGGATCGACTGGCGTCAGCAACGCCTGCCGTTGATCGGTTTCGAGGCCGCATGCGGTGGTGAGACACCGTGCGGCGAGCGGGCTCGCGTGGTGGTGCTCAATGCGTTGGGCGATACCGGTTTGCGGTACCTGGCGCTGTTGCTGCAGGACATTCCGCGCTCGTGCAAGCTCGACAGTCAGCTTAACTACGTGGATGTGGCGCTGGGCAGGTTGGAGCTGGCGGCGGTGCAGGTGGGTGAGCAGGTGGCGCGGGTGCCGGACCTGGTCGCATTGGAAAGGCTGGTGCGTGACGCGGATCTGCAACCTGACCTTGGTTAGGATGTGAGGCGCAGGGCCTGGTGGTCTGGAGTGGGAGCGGCCTTGTGTCGCGATAGGGCTGCGCAGCAGCCCCGGCGGTTCATGCAGTGGCAATGACAGCCTGGGGCCGCTTCGCGCCCCCTTCGCGACACAAGGCCGCTCCCACAAAGAACGAAGCCATCAGCATCACAACAGGAACCCTGCCCACCTCAGGAGGTCTGTGTTTGCATGTATTACGGTGAACGCTTCAACGCCTGGACCCACCTGGTCGGTGCCGTCCTCGCTGCTATTGGTGCCATCTGGCTGATCGTGGCCGCGGGCCTGCAAGGCGACCCGTGGAAGATCGTCAGCTTCTCCATCTACGGCGGCACGCTGCTGTTGCTGTACAGCATCTCCACCCTGTACCACAGCACCCGTGGGCGGGCGAAAGTGATCATGCGCAAGCTCGACCACCTGTCGATCTATCTGCTGATTGCCGGCAGCTACACGCCGTTTTGCCTGGTCAGCCTGCGCGGCCCGTGGGGATGGAGCCTGTTCGGCGTGGTCTGGGGGCTGGCGATCATCGGCATGTTGCAAGAGATCAAGCCGCGCTCCGAGGCGCGGATCCTCTCGATCATCATCTACGCGGTGATGGGCTGGATCGTGCTGGTGGCAGTCAAGCCACTGCTGAACTCGCTGGGCACTGCCGGCTTCGCCTGGCTGGCTGCCGGCGGCGTGTTCTACACCGTCGGCATCATCTTCTTCGCCTTCGACAGCCGCTTCCGCCACTGGCATGGCATCTGGCACCTGTTCGTGATCGCTGGCAGCCTGATGCACTTCGTGGCGGTGTCGTTCTACGTGCGCTAGTTAAAAATCGCCCCACAACTGCTGTGCCACCGACAGCGCCACCACCGGCGCGGTCTCGGTGCGCAGCACGCGCGGGCCAAGGCGTGCTGCTTGGAAGCCGGCGGCTTTGGCCTGCTCGACTTCGGCCTCGCTAAGGCCGCCTTCGGGGCCGATCACGAAGGCCAGTGTTGCGGGCTTTTCATGGCTGGTGAGCGGCTCGGCCACCGGGTGCAGGACCAGTTTCAGGTCAGCCTCGGTGCTGCTCAACCATTCGGCCAGGGTCACGGGTGGGTGGATGACGGGCAAGGTAGAACGCCCGCATTGTTCACAGGCGCTGATCGCCACTTGGCGCCAGTGGGCCAGGCGCTTGTCGGCGCGTTCGTCTTTCAGGCGCACTTCGCAGCGCTCGCTGACGATCGGGGTGATTTCGTTGGCACCAAGCTCAGTGGCCTTCTGGATCGCCCAGTCCATGCGCTCGCCACGGGAGAGGCCCTGGCCCAGGTGCACATGCAGCGGTGAATCGGCCTGGCCGGCAAAGGCCTGGTCAAGGCTGACGCGGACAGTTTTCTTGCCCACTTCGAGCAACTGACCACGGTATTCCTGGCCGCTGCCATCGAACAGCTGCACGGCGTCGCCGGGTGCCATGCGCAGCACGCGGCCAATGTAATGGGCCTGGGCCTCGGGCAGGTCGTGCTCGCCAAGGCTCAGGGGGGCGTCGATGAAGAAGCGGGACAGTCTCATGGGTTTGCTCGGTAAATAGAGAGACGCAGATCCCCTGTGGGAGCGGGCGTGCCCGCGAATCAGGCGCCGCGGTGCCTGGCAAGGGCTTCGCCCTTGTTCGCGGGCTCGCCCGCTCCCACAGGAAAAGTGGTGTGGCGAATTGCCGGGCCTAGCCCGGGTCGCGGAAGTCGGGGTGGAAGTTGGCCGGCACTGCGACACTGATGCTATCGCGGGTGGCGATATCAATGCCTTCGCTGGCCACTTCGGCAAGGAAGTCGATCTGCTCGGGGGTGATCACGTACGGCGGCAGGAAATACACCACGCTGCCCAGCGGTCGCAGCAGGGCGCCGCGGGTCAGGGCGTGCTTGAACACCTTCAGGCCACGGCGCTCCTGCCAGGAGTAGGCAACCTTGCCTGCCTTGTCTTGAACCATTTCGATGGCCAGGGCCATGCCAGTCTGGCGTATTTCGGCAACGTGAGCATGATCGGCCAGGTGTGCAGTGGCTGTGGCCATGCGCGTGGCCAGGGCCTTGTTGGCCTCGATCACGTTGTCCTGCTCGAAGATATCCAGGGTCGCCAGCGCTGCAGCGCACGCCAGCGGGTTGCCGGTGTAGCTGTGCGAGTGCAGGAACGCGCGCAGTGTCGGGTAGTCGTCGTAGAACGCCTGGTACACCTTGTCGGTGGTCAGGCAGGCGGCCAGCGGCAGGTAGCCGCCGGTCAGGGCCTTGGACAGGCACAGGAAATCCGGGCGGATGCCGGCTTGCTCGCAGGCGAACATCGTGCCGGTGCGGCCGAAGCCCACGGCGATCTCGTCATGGATCAGATGCACGTCGTAGCGGTCGCAGGCCTCGCGCAACAACTTGAGGTACACCGGGTGGTACATGCGCATGCCACCGGCACCCTGTATCAGCGGCTCGACGATCACAGCGCTGATCGAGGCGTGGTGTTCAGCCAGGGTCTGCTCCATGGCCTGGAACATGTTGCGCGAGTGCTCTTCCCAGCTCATGCCCTCGGGGCGCAGGTAGCAGTCAGGGCTTGGCACCTTGAGGGTGTCGAGCAGCAGCGCCTTGTAGGTTTCGGTGAACAGCGGCACATCACCCACCGACATGGCGGCAATGGTTTCGCCATGGTAGCTGTTGGTCAGGGTGACGAAGCGCTTCTTGTCCGGTTTGCCGATGTTCTGCCAGTAGTGGAAGCTCATCTTCAGCGCCACCTCGATGCACGACGAGCCATTGTCGGCATAGAACACCCGGTCGAGACCGGCCGGGGTCATGGCGACCAGGCGCTCGGACAGCTCGATCACTGGCTGATGACTGAAACCGGCCAGGATCACGTGCTCGAGCTGGTCGACCTGGTCCTTGATGCGCTGGTTGATGCGCGGGTTGGCATGGCCGAACACGTTGACCCACCAGCTGCTTACCGCATCCAGGTAGCGCTTGCCCTCGAAGTCTTCCAGCCACACGCCTTCGCCGCGCTTGATAGGGATCAGCGGCAGCTGCTCGTGGTCTTTCATCTGGGTACAGGGGTGCCACAGGACCTTGAGGTCGCGTTGCATCCACTGATCATTGAGGCCCATGGGCACTTCTCCTGGCTTTGCGGCGTGGTTCGACCGCGTAAGCCTAAGCAATGCCGCAGGGCAGGACAACCGCTGCCGTTCAATGGCGGTGGGTGCCGGTCCATTCCAGCTTGCGGATATGCACGGTGCCGGCGTGCGAGGTGGAGATGGTCAGGCGCCGAAAGGGGCCGTCAATCACCTGGTAGTAGGGGTGTGTAGCGATCGGGCCCGGGCGAGCGTCCCGGAAGCCGCTACCTTCGAGGGTGAGCCAGTAAAAAATGCGAGGGGATGGCGCAACCAGGTCATAGTCGATGTTCTCGGCATCGAACAACATGTGCAGGTCTTCGCTCAGAAAGTCGCTGACTACGTAGTATTCCAGCCGCAGGGACTCGACCTCTTGAGCGAACGCAATCGAAATTTCGCTGTGTTCACCAATGACCAGCTCGGTACCGTCCTCGCCCTTGAAGGCTTCGTGAAAGCCGATCCAGGACGTGCTGCTGGCGTGGAAGCTCAGGCCTGAGGCTGTGCGAAGTGTCTGCCTGTGTAACAGAAGCTGCCGCTCCACTTGGTTGAAACGCTCCTCGAAGATCATGCGCAGCCCCCCCTGGCGGGCTTTTGGCCATCTTCGCCAGCTTCGTCTACCACCCTGTGACATGGCTACTGGCAAAAATGTCAGTTGCCAAAAGGACTTGATGTCACTGCGCTGGCAGGGTGACCGGACCTGACGTATTCTTAACGCATCTTCCTGGGGCATTCCTGCCTCTCCCCGTTTCTGTAACCTCTGACTCGGAGTTCGCCGACATGGCTGCTGCTTGGGTGCGCCTGTGCGCGTTGGTATTGATTGGTGTGTCCAGCGGCGCTGCGCTGGCAAAAGACAAGACGCCCACGGCGATTGTCGTGGGGGGTGGCCTGGCCGGCCTGACGGCAGCCTATGAGCTGCAGAACAAAGGCTGGCAGGTGACCCTGCTGGAGGCCAAGGCGGGCATGGGCGGGCGTTCGGGCCTGGCCACCAGCGAGTGGATCGGCAACGCCAAGGCACAGCCGGTGCTCAACCAGTACCTCGACCGTTTCAAGCTTGAAACACTGCCGGCGCCCGAGTTCGTGCGTACCCCGGGTTACCTGATCGACGGCGAGTACTTCAGCGCCAGCGACCTGGCCACCAAGCAACCGGCCACTGCCGAGGCGCTCAAGCGTTACGAGAAAACCCTTGATGACCTGGCCCGTTCGATCGATGACCCGCTGAACCCGCAGGCAACCAGCACGCTGTTCGCCCTTGACCAGATCAACGTCTCCACCTGGCTGGACAAACTGCAACTGCCGGCCACCGCCCGTCAGTTGATCAATCAGCAGATCCGCACCCGCTACGATGAACCGTCGCGCCTGTCGCTGCTGTACTTCGCCCAGCAGAACCGCGTGTACCGCGGCGTCAGCGACCGCGACCTGCGCGCCGCGCGCCTGCCCGGTGGCAGCCCGGTGCTGGCCCAGGCTTTCGTCAAGCAGTTGAAAACCATCAAGACCAGCTCGCCGGTTACCGCCATTGTCCAGGACAAGGATGGTGTCACGGTAAAAGTCGGCAGCGTCGGCTACAAGGCGGATTATCTGGTCATGGCTGTGCCCCTGCGCGCGCTGGCCAAGATTCAGATGACCCCTGGTCTGGACAGCCAACACCTGGCGGCGCTCAAGGGCACCAATTATGGTTGGCGCGACCAGATCATGCTCAAGTTCAAGAAACCCGTATGGGAAAGCCGTGCACGCATGTCGGGCGAAATCTTCAGTAACGCCGGCCTCGGCATGCTGTGGGTCGAACCGGCGCTCAAGGGGGGGGCCAATGTGGTGATCAACCTGTCCGGCGATAACGCTCGCCTGCTGCAGGCCTTTGGTGAAAAGCAGATGGTCGACCAGGTGCTGATCCGTCTACATGCGTTCTACCCCCAGGCCCGTGGTGCTTTCACCGGTTACGAGGTCAAGCGATACAGCGCGGACGCTGGCACGGGTGGTGCCTACCTGGCCTACGGCCCGGGGCAGATCAGCAAATACTGGCGCCTGTGGGAGCGTCCGGTGCAGCGCATGACCTTTGCCGGTGAGCACACGGATGCCTTGTATCCGGGCACTCTGGAAGGCGCCCTGCGCAGTGGCCAGCGTGCGGCCAGCCAGGCACAGGACCTGTTGGCCGGCAAGTCGTTCGACCCGGCCAAGGCGCTGCCGGTTGCGGCGGCGGCAGGTGCGGTGGCCGCCAAGGAGAGCAAGGGCGGATTCTTCTCCAATATGTTCGGCGGTTCGTCCGACAAGGGCGACAAAGCTGACAAGGCGCCGGCCAAAGCTGAGCCTAAGCAGGCCGAAGAGGCCAAGCAGGACAAGCCAGGCTTCTTCAAGCGCCTGTTTGGCGGGGCGCAAACGCCAGAGGCGAAGGCTGAGCCAATAGCCAAGGCTGAGGAAGTGGCGCCTGCACCTGCGCCCGCTCCACAGGCGGCTACGGCTCCTGCCTCGCCTACGCCTGTAGCCAAGGAAGCGGCCGCCAAGCCTGCGGCAACCAAAGCCGCTCCCGCCAAGCATGCGCCCGCGCACAAGCCAGCCCACAAGCCTGCCGAGACGAAGAAGGCGACAGCCAAGTCGGAGCCTGCGAAGAAGGCTGTAACCAATACCCAGGCCAAGGCGGGCTGATCGATCGACAGTGTCGGCCTGTTCGCAGCCGAAGGGCCGACACTGCAACCCGAACTCTCCTACTATCGTTAATGTTTTCTTAATGGTCAGCTAACAGAATAAATATCGGATTCCTCGATAATCCAAAGCAATTTTTTCCGCTTTTCTTCGATACGTTACGCGTTAGTCTGTGCATAGCTTTCACGGGGAAACACGCAACATGCAACTGCGCAATTCACCTTCTCGCTACGGCGTGGTCAGCATCATCCTGCACTGGGGCGTAGCACTCGCAGTCTTCGGCCTGTTCGGCCTCGGCCTGTGGATGGTCGGCCTCGACTACTACAGCCCATGGCGCAAAGCTGGCCCGGACCTGCACAAGAGCATCGGCCTGGTGCTGCTGGCGGTGATGCTGCTGCGGGTAGTCTGGCGTTTCATCAGCCCGCCACCACCGGCACCCACCAGCCACGGCGCAATCACACGCCTGGCGGCCAAGCTGGGCCACCTGGCCCTGTACCTTGGTCTGTTTGCGGTGATGGCTGCCGGTTACCTGATTTCCACCGCCGACGGCGTCGGCATTCCGGTGTTCGGCCTGTTCGAAGTGCCGGCACTGATCAGCGACCTGCCTGACCAGGCAGATGTGGCGGGTGTGGTTCATTTGTGGCTGGCTTGGGGGCTGGTGATTTTTGCCGTGCTGCATGCCCTTGCCGCGCTCAAGCATCATTTCATCGACCGTGACGCGACCCTGACTCGCATGCTGGGCCGCAAAGCTTGACTCTCAACCTCAATTACACAGGAAGGAACAGGATGTTGAAAAAGACTTTTGCCGCTCTGGCGCTCGGTACCGCTCTGCTCTCTGCTGGCCAGGCCATGGCTGCCGAGTACAAGATCGACAAGGAAGGCCAGCACGCGTTCGTTGACTGGAAAATCAGCCACCTGGGCTACAGCTTCATCCACGGTACTTTCAAGGATTTCGACGGCAACTTCAGCTGGGACAGTGCCAAGCCTGAAGCCAGCAAGATTAGCGTCGACTTGAAAACTGCCAGCCTGTGGTCGAACCACGCCGAGCGTGACAAGCACATCGCCAGCGCCGACTTCCTCGACGTGAAGAAGTACCCGGACGCCAAATTCGTCTCCACCAGCGTCAAGTCGACTGGCGACAAGACTGCTGACGTGACTGGCGACCTGACCATGCACGGTGTCACCAAACCGGTGACGTTCAAAGCTACCTTCAACGGTGAAGGCAAGGACCCATGGGGTGGTGAGCGCGCAGGCTTCAACGCCACCACAACGCTGAACCTGAACGACTTCGGCATCAAAGGCCCAGGCGCTACTTCGCAGACCCTGGACCTGGATATCAGTGTTGAAGGTGTGAAGCAGAAGTAATTTCTGCTGGCTGAAGACCGAGGGGGCCGCTTTGCGGCCCTATCACGACACAAGGCCGCTCCCGCAGAGAATTTCTTGATCTCTGCAGGAGCGGCCTTGTGTCGTGATAGGGCTGCCAAGCAGCCCCCTCGGTACTTCTATCAGCCCTTGCGGGTCAGCAGCGCCGGGCGCTCACCGCGTGGGCGGCTTGGCAGGTCATCCAGTTGCTCAGGCGTCGGGAAGCGGTCCAGTTTGGACTCCTTGCGAATGATCACTGGCTGTTTTTCCGGCTGACGCGGGTTGCGCACGGCCGGCTCTTGCCGGGCAGCATCGTCACGCGCAGGGCGACCACGGCCACCGCCGCCATCACGACGGGCACCGCCACCGTTGTTGGCGCGGGGCGGGCGTTTTTCTCCGCCACCACTGCGTGGCTGGCCGCCATTGCGGGCTTGGCCCTGGCCGCCAGCGTTGCTGCGTTGGCCATTGCCTTGCCCCTGACCTTGGCCAGCACCACCTGGGCGGCGGTTGCGGCCCTGGTTCTTGCCCTGGTACGGACTGACATAGTCGGCGCGGTTACCGAAGTTATCGACTTCATCGTCCAGGAACTCTTCCGGGTCGCGGTCTGCTGGCGGTTTCGGCACGCCGTTATTGCTGGCCTGCTGTGGGCGTGGCTTCTTGTCACGCGGCTTGCGCGGCTGCTGCTTGTCGCCGCTCTTTTCCTTGTCGTCCGGCTTGGCCGCAGCTTGCTGCCTGGCTTTGCCTTTGTCCTTGCCTTTGTCCTTGCGCCCGCCGTTGCTGTCTTTGGCACCTTCGCCGCGGGCTTGCTGGCTGCGGCCTCCGCGGCCGTTGTTTTGCGGGCGCTCGCGTGTTTCAGGCTTCTCGGCTTCGACCTGGCTGGCGTCGAAGCCCATCAGGTCGCCATCCGCGATGCGCTGCTTGGTCACCCGCTCGATGCTCTTGAGCAGCTTTTCTTCATCTGGCGCGACCAGGGAAATAGCTTCGCCCGAACGACCGGCACGGCCGGTACGGCCAATGCGATGGACGTAGTCTTCCTCGACATTCGGCAGCTCGAAGTTGACAACGTGGGGCAACTGGTCGATGTCCAGGCCGCGGGCAGCGATGTCGGTGGCGACCAGTACGCGCACGCTGTTGGCCTTGAAATCGGCCAAAGCCTTGGTGCGGGCGTTCTGGCTCTTGTTGCCGTGGATCGCGGCGGCGGTCAGGCCTTGCTTCTCCAGGTACTCGGCCAGGCGGTTGGCACCGTGCTTGGTTCGGGTGAACACCAACACCTGTTCCCAGGCGCCCAAGGTGATCAGGTGCGCCAGCAGGGCACGCTTGTGGCTGGCAGGCAGCCGGTACACACGCTGCTCGATACGCTCGACGGTGGTGTTCGGCGGGGTGACCTCGATACGCTCCGGGTTGTGCAGGAGCTTGTCGGCGAGGTCGGTGATGTCCTTGGAGAAGGTGGCCGAGAAGAGCAGGTTCTGCCGCTTGGCCGGCAGGCGGGCGAGCACCTTCTTGACGTCGTGGATGAAGCCCATGTCGAGCATGCGATCGGCTTCATCAAGTACCAGGATTTCCACGTGGGCCAGGTCGACCTTGCCTTGGCCGGCCAGATCCAGCAGGCGGCCTGGGCAGGCGACCAGCACATCAACGCCTTTGGCAATGGCCTGGATCTGCGGGTTCATGCCAACGCCGCCGAAGATGCAGGCGCTGACCAGTGGCAGGTCACGGGCATAGACCTTGAAACTGTCATGCACCTGGGCTGCCAGTTCGCGGGTCGGTGTCAGGACCAGGACGCGAGGCTGGCGCGGGCCATGGCGCTGCGATTTGTCGGGATGGCCGGCCGGGAACAGGCGCTCGAGAATCGGCAGGGCGAAGCCGCCGGTTTTACCCGTACCTGTCTGTGCGGCAACCATCAGGTCGCGGCCTTGCAACACGGCGGGAATGGCCCGCTGTTGCACGGGGGTCGGCTGGGTGTAGCCCGCAGCCTCGATAGCGCGGACAAGAGCCTCGGAGAGACCGAGGGAAGCAAAGGACATGGGCGATCCTGTTCTCGTGTGGGCTGGGCCCGTTGGGATGTTCTGCCTGGCGCGACGGGCATCGGTGAAATGCGATCGCGTCCGGTCCAGCTGGGCTTTCACTGCACATCCGGGAAACGGAGGCTGGACGCGAAGGGGCGTCGGTACCGATCGGGATGCCTGTTGCGAGGCCGAGCGTCCGGGCGTGAGCCGGGCGGGAAGGCCCGAGTATAACAGAGCTATCGCGCTGTGCTGCTTTCCTGCTGCTCAACGGCGTTGAGAATGTTTCCAGTGTCGCTTGCATAGCGGTTGCTGATCGCTGCATAGGCCGGTTCCTGCTTGAACCGCTGCAGCTCTTCGGCAAAGGCCACGGCCAGTGCCTCGCGCCCAGGCTTGCGCACCAGGCCCAAATACTGCGCCTGGCGGCTGACTACCAGCGGCAGTTCTTCGACTTGCTGTTGCAGGCCAAGCTGGCGGAGCAGGTAATGCCCGACCCTGCGGTCGGTGATCGCCAGGTCGATACGGCCCAGCACCAGCTTGCCGAAGTTGGCTTCGTGGGTGGGTGCGGCTTCGCGCTTGAAGTGCGGGGCCTCGGTGAACGCTATACCGTAGGCGTAGCCGGGCGATGTGCCGACGGTGAGGCCGGCGAGGTCGTCCAGGTGGGTGACGGCATGGCGGCGCGAGCGGCTTTGGAACAGGACGAATTCGACTTCCGACATGGGTTCGGAGCCATACACCATGTAGGGTTGGCGCGCGTCCGTCTGGAAGATGTCGAGAATGCCATCGGCCAGGCCCTGCTCAGCCATCGCCAAGCAGCGCTTCCAAGGCAGGAATTGCCACTCCACCTCGACGCCAAGGCGTGCGAAGACCTGGCTGGCGACTTCGTAGTCGATGCCGCGCGGTTGGCCGTTGTGCTGAAATACATAAGGTGCCCAATCGTCGGTTACCAGGCGCAAGCGTTCGCCCAGAGCCAACGGGCTCAGGCAAACGAGCAGGAGGGTCCAGAACAGACGGGCGATATGTGGCATGGCCGGAGATTACGCGCTCGGCCGGTGTACGGTAAAGGCATGCACGATTGTTGTGGGAGCGGGCGTGCCCGCGAACACCGGCGAAGCCGGTAGCAACGATCGGGTTGCCCTCTTCGCGGGCTCATCAGGCTTGAGTGGTTCGCAGCAGATGCGCCTCGATATCCTTGCGCCGCTCGCCCAGCGATAGCCGTAGCCCCGGATGGCGCAGGCACTGACGCAGCCGCTCGGGCTCCATGTAGCCGTAGCGGTCATTGAGGTTTTCCAGGGCCTTGTCCCACCAGGCGGACGCGCAGGCGCGGTCAAACTCATTGGGGTAGGGGTAGCAGCCATAGAGCAATTCGCGGGCGAACTGGCGCTCGTGACTGGGCAGGGTCAGGCTCAACGCCTTGTAACCCAGACGGTGCAGGGTGGGTGGCCGCGGCAGTTGGTCGTTGACCCGCGCAACGTCGGCCAGGGCCGAGGGGCTGAGTGGGTCGTGGTCGTGCTTGCGCAGCCAGGCCTGGATCTTGGCGCGGAACTGCGCCTTCCGGCTCCAGTAGTGATGGATGACATCGGTACACTCGGCCAGCTCCAGGTTGCGGTAGGCCGCCACTGCCAGGCAGAACTCCTCAAGGGTATAGGCCTCGCGAGCCAAGGGGTAGAATTCGTCCATCATGGCGATGGAGCGGTCCAGGGTGTCGCAGTTCTCGGCAGTGAGGCCGATAACGCCGGAATTGATGAGCGGCATCTGGCAGTCGGCCAGTCCCCGGGACTCGAGAAGGGTCAGCAGGTTCTTGTACAACAGGCACTTCTGGTCAGCGCCGTAGCGTGTGCCGATAGCGTTGCACAGCAGGCGGTTGGGCGCTACACGGGCGAACAGATGCAACGGCGAAGTGCGGAAGAAGGTGTCTGTGTCGATCAGCACTGCCAGCGGGTGTTGCTGCAGTACCTGGCGCAACAGCACATGCTTGCTGCGAAAGTGATAACCGTGCGGGGCATTCCATGCCTGGCGCGTGGCCTCGTCCAGCAGGTGGACGGTGACGGGCAGCCTGGCGTAGGGCTGCGCATTGTCGGTGTAGACCTGGATGTCCATGGCCTCGCCGGCTGCGCTGCCCAACTGGGCGAGGGCGCTGACGATGCTGAAGCAGGCTTCCTGATGGTAGGTTGCCGGGCCAAAAGCCAGGTATACAAGCTGTGGGCGCGAAGGTTGGGTGTGCTGCATGGCAGGCAAGACCTGTTTAACCCGAAAATGAATAAGGCTTTAGTCTATGACCAAAGCCTTAATCATTTCTTAAGCAGACTTTGCCAAAAGATTTCAGCGCGGCAGCTTCAGGTTGTTCCAGATCGCCAGGCTCGGTTCAGCCTGGTTCAAGGTATAGAAGTGCAGGCCCGGCGCGCCGCCTTGCAACAGCTGTTCGCACATGCGGGTAATCACTTCTTCGCCGAAGGCCTGGATGCTGGCAGTGTCGTCGGCATAGGCTTCCAGCTGCTTGCGGATCCAGCGCGGGATCTCGGCGCCACAGGCATCGGAGAAGCGGGCCAGCTTGCTGTAGTTGGTGATCGGCATGATGCCCGGTACCACCGGAATGTCCACGCCCAGCTTCTGTGCACGCTCGACGAAGTAGAAGTAGCTGTCGGCGTTGAAGAAGTACTGGGTGATGGCGCTGTCGGCACCAGCCTTGACCTTGTGCACAAAGTTGGCCAGATCCGCCTCGAAGTTGCGCGCCTGCGGGTGCATTTCCGGGTAGGCAGCCACTTCCAGGTGGAAGTGATCAGCGGTTTCCTGGCGGATGAACTCGACCAGGTCACTGGCATAGCGCAGTTCACCACTGGCCATGCCCATGCCCGACGGCAGGTCACCGCGCAGCGCGACGATGCGTTTGATGCCGGCGGCCTTGTACTCGGCCAGCAGGGCGCGCAACTCGGCCTTGGTGTCGCCCACGCACGACAGGTGCGGCGCGGCAGGTATCTTCACTTCGCTTTCCAGCTGCAGCACGGTATTGAGCGTGCGGTCGCGGGTCGAGCCGCCGGCACCGTAGGTGCAGGAGAAGAAGTCCGGGTTATAGGTGGCCAGCTGGCGGGCGACGCCCATCAGCTTTTCGTGACCGGCGTCGGTCTTGGTCGGGAAGAACTCGAAACTGTAGCGGCGTTCTTGTGACATCAGGCGTTCCTCTGGCAACAAGCGTCTGGCGGCAAGCTGCAAGTAAAAGCCAGATCGGTGATGGCCGGTCTGGCTTGGGCGTCGTTCAAGATCTGTGTTTCCGGAGCTGCAAGTGGCAACGGCACGGTATGCCTTTGCTTGCCACTTGCAGCTTCAAGCTTGCCGCTTAGTAGCGGTAGGCGTGCGGCTTGAACGGGCCTTCGACGGTCACGCCGATGTAGTCGGCTTGCTGCTTGGTCAGCTGGGTGACCACGCCGCCGAAGCCGCGGACCATTTCCAGGGCCACTTCTTCGTCGAGTTTCTTCGGCAGCACTTCAACGGTCAGGCGCTCGGCTTTCTTTTCGGCCGGCAGGTCAGCGAACTTCTGCTCGAACAGGAAGATCTGTGCCAGAACCTGGTTGGCGAACGAGCCGTCCATGATGCGGCTTGGGTGGCCAGTGGCGTTGCCCAGGTTGACCAGGCGGCCTTCGGCCAGCAGGATCAGGTAGTCGTCGTTCTGCGGGTCGAAGCTGCCAGCGCCGGTACGGTGGACCTTGTGAACCTGCGGCTTGACCTCTTCCCAGGCCCAGTTCTTGCGCATGAAGGCGGTGTCGATCTCGTTGTCGAAGTGGCCGATGTTGCAGACTACGGCACGCTTTTTCAGGGCCTTAAGCATGTTGGCGTCGCAGACGTTGACGTTACCGGTGGTGGTCACGATCAGGTCGATCTTGCCCAGCAGGGCCTTGTCGATGCTGGCTTCGGTGCCGTCGTTGATACCGTCGATGAACGGCGAGACCAGCTCGAAGCCGTCCATGCAGGCCTGCATGGCGCAGATCGGGTCAACTTCGGAGACCTTGACGATCATGCCTTCCTGACGCAGGGACTGGGCCGAGCCCTTGCCCACGTCACCGTAGCCGATCACCAGGGCCTGCTTGCCCGACAGCAGGTGGTCGGTACCACGCTTGATGGCATCGTTCAGGCTGTGACGGCAGCCGTACTTGTTGTCGTTCTTGCTCTTGGTGACCGAGTCGTTGACGTTGATCGCCGGGACTTTCAGCTCGCCCTTGGCCAGCATGTCCAGCAGGCGGTGTACGCCGGTGGTGGTCTCTTCGGTCACGCCGTGCACACGGTCCAGTACCTGCGGGTACTTCTTGTGCAGCAGTTCGGTCAGGTCACCACCGTCGTCGAGGATCATGTTGGCGTCCCATGGCTGGCCATCTTTCAGGATGGTCTGCTCCAGGCACCACTCGTACTCTTCTTCGGTTTCACCTTTCCAGGCGAACACCGGGATACCGGCGGCGGCGATCGAGGCGGCGGCCTGGTCTTGAGTCGAGAAGATGTTGCAGGACGACCAGCGCACTTCGGCACCCAGGGCAACCAGGGTTTCGATCAGCACGGCGGTCTGGATGGTCATGTGGATGCAGCCCAGGATCTTCGCACCCTTGAGCGGTTGCTCGGCCAGGTACTTGCGACGCAGGCCCATCAGCGCAGGCATTTCCGATTCGGCAATGATGGTTTCGCGACGGCCCCAGGCGGCCAGGGAGATGTCGGCGACTTTGTAATCGGTAAAACCAGCAGGCATGTTTGCAGCGCTCATGAGAGCCTCCATTCGTAATGTGCGAATGGGCGCCGTTGTGCGTTAAGCGCTCGCGGGAGCGAGCAACGCCCCATCCGAGCCTGACAGGCCTAGCCTGCTGCAGCGCCCCTCGGACAGGTGGCGGGCATGGCACCGCTGTGGGCAACCATGTAAAACGGCGCAGATTATAGCTGCCCCCGCCGGCTTGCCCAAGGTTTTCCGTCGATTAATCGCGACGATAGTCGATGTTCAATGGAGCGAAGGCAGCCGCTCTGCCATCATTGCTACACGTTAGCCAAGCAGGTCAGGAGTACAGATGAACTTTCACACCCGCAAGTGGGTTAAACCCGAAGACCTCAACCCCAATGGCACCCTGTTCGGTGGCAGCCTGTTGCGCTGGATCGATGAAGAGGCGGCGATCTACGCCATCGTCCAGTTGGGCAACCAGCGTGTGGTGACCAAGTACATGTCGGAAATCAACTTCGTCAGTGCTTCGCGTCAGGGTGACATCATCGAGCTGGGCATCACCGCTACCGCGTTCGGCCGCACCTCGATCACCCTCAAGTGCGAAGTGCGTAACAAGATCACCCGCAAGAGCATTCTGACTGTCGACAAGATGGTGTTCGTCAACCTGGGTGAGGATGGCTTGCCGGCAGCCCATGGGCGCACCGAGATCAAGTATGTGCAGGACCAGTTCCCGGATTCGGCAGTCGAATAGATTCTGGTTGCCTGTGCCGGCCTCTTCGCGGGTGAACCCACTCCTACAGGGGTACGCGAACCTGTAGGAGCGGGTTTACCCGCGAATGGGCCGCAAAGCGGCCCCGGCATTCTCAAGGCTGGGCGCTGACCTTGCGCACCACGCGCCCAATGCTCAACCCCTGCACCAGAATCGACGACAACACCACGATGTAGGTGATCGACAGCAGCAGGTCCCGTTCCTCGCCCAGCGGTAGCGACAGTGCAAGTGCCACCGACACGCCACCGCGCAGGCCACCCCAAGTCAGCACCCGCACCGTGCCTTTGGGCACCGGGCGCCAGCGCCGCAGCAGCACGATCGCCGGGGCCACCGTCAGCAGGCGCGACAGCAGCACGGCCAGCGCCAGCACGCCGCCGGCCGCCAGGTGCATCCAGTTGAACGGCAGCAGCAACAGCTCCAGGCCGATCAATGCGAACAGCAGCGCATTGAGCATGTCGTCGATCAGCTCCCAGAAACCGTCCATGTAACGGCGGGTCATGTCATTCATCGCCAGGTTGCGCCCCAGGTTGCCGATGATCAGGCCGGCCACCACCATGGCGATCGGTGCCGACACATGCAGTTCGTAGCACATCGCCGAACCACCGATTACCAACGCCAGGGTCAGCATGACTTCCACCTGGTACTGCTCGACGCTCTTGATCATGCGGTAGGTGGCGTAGCCGATCAGGCCGCCGAACACCACACCGCCAATGGCCTCGCGGGCGAACAGGATCGCCGTGTCGGTCATGCTCGGTGTTTCACCCAGCTGGATGATGCCCAGCAACACGGTGAATACCACGACTGCCGTGCCGTCGTTGAACAGTGACTCGCCGACGATGGTGGTTTTAAGCGGTTTGGGCGCATTGGCAGTACGCAGCGCGCCAAGCACGGCAATCGGGTCGGTTGGTGAGATCAGTGCACCGAACAGCAGGCAGTAGATCAGGGGGACCTGCCAGCCGAACAGGGCAAACACCCAATGCGCCAGGTAGCCGATGACCACGGTGGCGATCAGCACGCCCAAGGTGGCCAGCAGGCCGATCGGCCAGCGGTAGCTGCGCAGGTCGCTGAGGTTGACGTGCAGGGCGCCGGCAAACAGCAGGAACGCCAGCATCCAGTGCATGAGCAGGTCGTTGAAGTCGATCTGGTTCATCAGCCCTTCGACGCGTTCTTCCAGGCCAGGGAAGCCGATAAGGCTCAGGCCCTGCAACATCAGGGAAAACAGCAGCGCCGTGACCATCACGCCGATGGCGGGGGGCAGGCCGATGAAACGGTAGTTCACATAGGTCAGAAGTGTGGTGAGGCAGATAAACGCGGCAACTAATTCAAGCATCCCGAATCCTGTAACAGTGGCTTCCAAGTCGTTACCCGAGTGACTCGGGCAGTTCTTTGATGACCTGGCACGGGGTTCGGGGCACAGGGTTTGACCGAATTAGTCCAAATCGTTCCCGTGACAGTCTGCACTGGTTACCCTGTGGGAGCGGGCGTGCCCGCGAACACCGGCAAAGCCGGTGCCATACACCGAGTTGCATTCTTCGCGGGCATGCCCGCTCCCACAAAGCTCCCCTGAACGCTATATATTCACAGCCATGAAAAGCCATAAGGACAAGAAGGCGTGTTGGCAACATCTCTGGTGCTGGTTGCCGCCCTGCTGCATGCAACCTGGAATACCCTGATCAAATTCAGCGGCGAGCGCTTGCTGGTCATCGCCAGCATGGACACGGTGGCGCTGGCCTTCGCGGTGCTGGCGGTGCCCTTCGTGGATGTTCCGCCTGCTGAGATTTGGCCTTGGTTGGTTGCTTCGGCACTGGCTGAGCAGTTGTACCGTTATTTGCTGATCCAGGCCTATCGCGTGGGCGACCTGGGGCTGGTCTATCCTCTGATGCGCGGGCTCTCACCGTTGGTGGTGCTGGGGCTGACCCTGGCCTTTGCCGGGGAATCGCTGAGCCAGCAGCAGATCATCGGTATCCTGCTGATCCCCTGTGGCATGGCCTGTCTGTTGTGGCAGGGCGGCGGCGGTGACCGGCTACCATGGTCGATGCTGCCGGTGGTTGCCTTGATTGGCCTGTGCATTGGTTGCTACACCTGGTTCGACGGGCAGGCCGTGCGCCTGTGGGGCAAACCGTGGGATTACCTGGTCTGGCTGACCCTGCTCAGCGCCTGGCAATTCCCGTTGTTGGCGAGCGTAGCGCGGCGGGCGCCATTCGTACTGTTCTGGCGAACCCAATGGCGCCTTGGGTTGGCGGTAGGGTTCTGCGTATTGTTCAGCTATGCCCTGGTGCTGTGGGCCATGCACCTGGGGTCTGTGGCCGAAGCGGCGGCACTGCGGGAATTGAGCGTGATCCTGGTGGTGCTGCTGGGTATGCGCTACCTCAAAGAACCTTTTGGCGGGCCGAGACTCCTAGCTTGCGGGCTGGTATTGGCCGGCATGCTGGTAATGAAGCTTTGACCTGAAGACTGAACAAGGAGTCCTGTCCATGACTGTTGCCCTGTGGTGCATCCTGATTGCCCTGCTGTTGAACCCGCTTTGTGCCTTGATCGCCAAGGCGAGCAGTGGCCGCTTCGGCCTCAAGGACAATCACGATCCGCGAGCCTTCCTCGATACCTTGTCGGGCCTGCCACGGCGTGCCCATGCTGCGCAGCAGAATGGCTACGAAGCGTTTCCGGCATTTGCTGCGGCGGTGCTTGTGGCGGATATCGTCGGCAATGCCGAGCAGGTGACCCAGGATGTACTGGGGGTGATGTATATCACCAGCCGCTTGCTTTACATCATCTGCTACCTGGCCGACTGGGCTGCCTTGCGGTCGCTGGTGTGGCTTGCCGGCTTGGCACTGATCGTGTCGTTCTTCGTGGTTTCCATCTGAAACCGAGTGGCCTTCTTCGCGGGCAGCTCCCGCGAAGAAGGCAGCAACGGTCAAGGTACCTTGGGCACCTCAGGCAGTGGCTGGCCCTTGGGCCACAGCATCCAGATCTGCCCTTGCTGCTTCATGTTCCCGGCCAGTTCGCCGGCTTCTGGCCCTGTGCCCCAGAACAGGTCGGCGCGCACTTCGCCGGTAATCGCCCCGCCGGTGTCCTGCGCGCCAACCGGTCGTACCACCGGCGAGCCGTCCGGGCGTGTGGTAGACAGCCACAACAAGCTGCCCAGGGGAATCACCTTGCGGTCGATGGCCACGCTGTAGCCGGCGGTAAGCGGTACGTTCAGCGAGCCGCGCGGGCCTTCGTTGCTGTCCGGGCGGGTGCTGAAGAATACGTAGCTGGGGTTGCTGGCCAGCAGCTCTGGTACGCGCTGCGGGTTGGCCTGGGCCCAGGCGTGAATGGCGCCCATGCTCACGTCTTCTTTTTTCAGCTGACCCTGCTCCACCAGCCAGCGGCCGATCGGCCGATAGGGGTGGCCGTTCTGGTCGGCGTAGCCCAGGCGCAGTTGACGGCCGTCTTCCAGTTGCACCCGGCCAGAACCCTGGATCTGCAGAAATTGCAGGTCCATCGGGTCGGTCAGCCAGGCCAGCACCGGTGCCTTGACGCCGTTACGGTTGATGACCTCGGCCGTGTCGTAGGGCTTGAGCACCCGACCCTCCAGACGGCCGCGCAGGCGTTTGCCCTTCAGTTCGGGGTACACGCTGGCCAGATCGACCACGATCATGTCATCAGGGATGCCGTAAACCGCCACATGGTTGGTTGCCGATTGGCTCAGGCTGCCAGGGTAGACCGGCTCGTAGTAGCCGGTAATCAGGCCGTTGGCATTGTTCTCTGCAGAGCGCAGGCCGTACACCTGCAGGTTCTGTTCAAGGAAGGTTCGCACTTGGGCGGCGCTGGCTGTGGCGCTGCCGGCCGCTTCGCAGGTGGCGGCCCACACTGGGTCGCGCTTGAGTTTTTCGCAGCCGTTGCGCCATGCATAAAAGCCGGCCAGCAGGTCTTCATCGCTGACTGCCGGCAAGTCTTTCCAAGTGGCCGGGGCATAGGTGGCGACAGCGTGGGGCTCGGGCTTGGCGCTCTCGCCGCCGTTGCAGCCGGCCAGCAAAGCCAGCACCGGCAGGGTCCAGGCCAGGTGGCGCAGGGCAGATTTCATGTGTGCATTCCTGTCATGAGCGAACATGAAGGTTCGCCCCTGTCTTTTATGTGGCTATTGGTGTTTGGCCCCGTGGCAGCGATACTGGCCGCCCATTTGCGTAGGCCGAAGTGAGCGTGATGTTGAAGCGATTGAGCGTTGTTATGCTGGCAGCACTTGCCCTGGGAGTGGCTCTGACGGGCTGTGACCGGGTTGACCCGAACTCGCCGCTGGGCAAACGCAAGGTGATCTTCAAGGACATGCTCAAGACCAGCGAAGACCTGGGTGGCATGCTGCGTGGCCGGTTGCCGTTCGACGGGGTGAAGTTTGCCGACGGTGCGCTGAAGCTGGACAGCCTGTCGCATCAGCCGTGGCAGCATTTTCCACAGGTGCGCGATGGTGGTGACAGCGCCGCCCGTGCCGAAGTGTGGGAGCGCCAGGCGCGGTTCCATGACCTGGCCCGGCAGCTTGAGGGCGTCACCGGCGAACTGGTCGATGTCACCCGCAATCAGCCACTGGATGCTGCGCAACTGAAGGCACCGATGGACAAGGTCGAGTCTGCGTGCAAGGCCTGTCATAGCGAATTTCGTAATCATTGAATGGCTGTGCTGTTCGCGCAAACCTTCGGGGCTTGTACAAATTCCTGTGGGAGCGGCCTTGTGTCGCGATAGGGCCGCTCAGCGGCCCCAGTATTTCAGCAAAAATGCATGCATAGCTGGAGCCGCCGCGCGGCCCTATCGCGACACAAGGCCGCTCCCACAAAGACCAGGCTTGCTGGCCAGATGCCTTAACGGTCGAGATCGTCGACCGCTTCCTGCAGCTCTTTACGCGAATCGGCCAGCTTGTCCTTGCGCTTGTTGATCTTCTCGGCGTCGCCTTTCTTCTCGGCCTTCTTCAAGTCCTTTTCCCGCTGCGCCACTTCGTGACGCGCATCGAGCACCTTCTGCTCACGTTCCTTGCGCAGGCTGGCGTCGGTGCAGTTGTCCACACCGCGCAGAGCTTCCTCCAGCCCTGCAACCTGGCCGCTGTTGCCGTGGTCACGGGCAATTTTCAGCTGGTTTTCGATGGCACTGCGCTTGGCGGCGCAACCGGTCAGCCCGGCATCCGGCTGGGCAGCCTGAGCAGTACCCGCAGCCAGGCCCAGTGTTGCGAGCAGGAAAAGAGTCGAAATACGTTTCATGAAAAGCCTCCTGAACGGGGCGGGGCAGCAAAAGTTGGGGGAAATCCTGCCTTGGTTTTGCCCATTTAGAAACCCTTGGTGAGGTTTTCTGCTCGAGTCTCAGGTTTTTCCTACGCACTATTTGGTAAAAAATCATTGCTCAATGCGCTGGGGTGGGGGCCGGAAACCTTCTATGCCGGTTTCAGCCAACTGTGCGGCGATGGCTTGCACCTCAGAGGCCGCGAAAAATTCCACAAGTTGGCGCGAGCGTTTTGCGCCGATGCCGGGCACAGTTTGCCATTGCCCGGCGCTGCGTGAAGCCAGCGCCTGCCAGTCGCCAGCCAGTGGCAAATGCTTGCCAATGGGCACGCCAAGGGCGCGCAGCCATTGATCGAAGGGGCGTGAGCGGGCTTCGTCGAAACTGCCCAGCAGGTGTGCCGCAGTGAGCCTGCTGATGCCGGGGGCCTGCTGCAGGCGCTCGGCATCGAGCTGCAGCCAATCGGTCATGGACGTTACCAGGCCAGCTTCGACCAGCCGACGCCATGTGCCGGGCCCGGTGCGCGGCAAGGCCAGGCCCTGTTTACCGCCAAGCCAGGTGAGTCGGGCAATGAACTGCTCATCACAGCCCTCGCTGGCTTGCCAGCAGCTGTGGGCATGATAGCGGTCGGGCGCAGGCGCGATGATCGCCTGGCGTTCGACCGTGCGATGCACCACTTGCTCCAGGCGTGGAATGGTCAGCCCGGCCAGGCTGATGGCCACCTGGTCGCCGGGGCGGATGTCGAGGGTGTGCCAGCGCGCCAGCGAACCCAGGCTTACCTGGGTAATCCGTCGGTCGTCCAGGGTGACCGGCAGCAAGTGCAACACGGGCGTGACCCTGCCGGTGCGGCCAACCCGAAAGCGCACGTCGCGTACTTCGGCCAAGGCTTGTGCATAGGGATACTTCCAGGCCGCGATCCAGTAGGGCGCCTTGGCCTGCCAGCGCTCGGCAGGTGGTCGGCTGCTCTGGCGCAGGATTACACCGTCGGTGGCGAAGGGCAGAGCAGAGCGATACCAGTGCTCGCGCCAGTGTGCTGCATCCTCCAGCGTGTTGATGGCGATGCTGTAGCGCTGGCTGTCCGGAAAACCCAGAAGTGCCAGGTGGGCGAGACGTTCGGCCTGTTGCTCGGGGCCGTGCGGCCAGCCCCATACGAACAGGCCGATAGCGTTGCCTTGTGCGCCAGTCAGTTGCTTGCGTGCGAGCAGCCCGGCCACGGTACCCCGGGCGTTGGCACTGCCTGCCTTGGCTTGCACATGTTCGCTCAGGCGCAGGTACAGCTCACCTTGCAAGTGCAGGTCGACCGCCTCAGGCAACTGCCGAGTGACAGCGTCGAGTTGCGGGATGTGTCGGCTCCAGTCATGGCCGTTTACGCCGTCCCCCCGGCTGGTCAGCTGCACCAATCGGCCCTGTTGGTAGGTGAGGGAAACGGCTACGCCGTCGACCTTGGGTTGTACCCACACGTCGGTCTTGCCGGCCATCCATCGCGCCACGGCCTGGCGGTCTGCCAGCTTGTCGACGCCGGTATGCGGTACGGGGTGGGGGACCGGGCCGCGAGCACTGGCCAGGGGGGAGGGGCTGGTGCCAACCGCGAAGCACTGCTGCAGGTGGTTCAGGCGCTCGCGGCTCTGGTCGTACAGTTCGTCGGCCACCAGGGCTATGCCCTGGCGATGGTAGTGCTCGTCCCATCGGGCAAGCGTGGCGCGCAGTTGCGCAACTTCGGCCTCGGCCTGTTGCGGCTTCCAGTCGGGGCATGAGGTGGCCCAGGCTTGGGGGGCGTTTAGCAACAGCAGCAGAGTTAGTAACAGCATCAACGGCATGGCCAGCATCCTTGCTTGGCGGGGTGAGCCCTCAGCGTAGGCGGTTAGTGCGGTGGATGAGGTACGAGTTTGTCAGGTGATATGTCCGAGGGGGCTGTCTTGGGAATAGAGGTGGCGCTCGATCTCACTGGCGCGGGAAAGGTTGTGGCGAACCCCTGGCAGACCAACCCCAATTTCAAGACATACGCGGATTTTTTATTTGGGCGTGACTGAGTGATGCAGGTGAAGTGATGGAAGTGGTTGGCGACGACCACGTCAATGCGTGAGCAGATCAGCGTCTGCCCCTTTCTCAGTCCGCTTAGGGAAACTCCGAACAAGCTGCTTTGAACGCGCAATGAGCGGCGTTATGACGCCGCCCGACTAATTTTCAGCCTTCAATCGCCTCAAAACCAAGGCTTTGCCCTGGCTCTTGCGCGCTACAGGCGCACCTCTCCTGCAGTGGTCAATAATTGCCGGCGCACCATCCACAGATTCGACAGCGCAAACAGCGTGGTCAGTTTCGCCGTGTTCTTGGCCAAGCCGCGAAAGCGAGTCTTTACATAGCTGAACTGGCATTTGATCACCCGGAACGGGCGCTGACTCATGGGATGGCGGGCTTGTAGAGGGCAGTTGGACGGAGGGCTATTTCAGCACAGGTCAGATGGTCTGTGCTGATTTGATCGGAGAATCCTTAGTCAATGTGATAATGGGCTGGGTCATCGTGGTTATCCTGGTTAAGTTTAAGTCCGCAAACTCAACGTTAGCCAAGAACCACGATGACCATCCTCTTTCGTCCGCAGGGCAGCCTTCGGACGGCCCTGTTACACCACTTTCCAGGACGCGATCTACAACATTTTAACTATTAGATGAATAGCGCGTACAGGTGGTTATCGATATCCTTGATGCGTAACATGACGTTATCTACTGACTTTGTTTTAAGAGCATTATATGCCTCTATTGCCACCTTTTGCATCACTGACCCCGTCACTTCAAAAGTATAACTTTTTTCATCTTTTCCGGTTGCAATAAGGAACATGGTATCTTCATAGCCGGCCCGGTTGTCGTTGTAAGCCACAAGGGTAAGTTCTACAGCATATACTAGCCATTCATTAGGCAAAATCAGATCAGATTTGTTCATGGTAATCTCCAGAGGTAGGAAGACTGCAGAAGTTTTTAGACTCTACGTGCCGAAAAAAATCACCACAACTAGCATTTTTATCAGGTGCCGGTACGCACACTTATAAGTTTCGTGTGGCCAACACGTCTTCCTGATCTTTGCGCTTACATGTGCCTGTCGCTTGTCCCATTTCTCGCTCAGCGTTGAAAAGAAGCGCTCGCCCCCATTCAGGATTTAAGCCGGCATTTGGGTTCAGAGGGCTGCGCACAATCGAAAAAAAAGCCCCTGCCGATCGCTCGGCAGGGGCTTTCGTCTGGCGCTGCAGGAGGCTTACAGGCCGGCAGCGTCACGCAGCGACTGGGCGCGGTCGGTGCGCTCCCAGGTGAAGGTGGTGAAGGTGTCGTCGCCGACAGTCTTCTGCTGCGGGGTGCGGCCGAAGTGGCCGTAGGCAGCGGTTTCCTGATACATCGGGTGCAGCAGGTCGAGCATGGTGGTGATGGCGTATGGACGCAGGTCGAAGCACTCACGCACCAGCTGGATGATCTTGTCGTCGGAGACCTTGCCGGTACCGAAGGTGTTGATCGAGATGGACGTCGGCTGGGCCACGCCGATGGCGTACGACACCTGGATCTCGCAACGCTCGGCCAGGCCGGCGGCGACGATGTTCTTGGCCACATAGCGGCCGGCGTAGGCGGCGGAGCGGTCGACCTTGGACGGATCCTTGCCGGAGAACGCGCCACCCCCGTGACGGGCCATGCCGCCGTAGGAGTCGACGATGATCTTGCGGCCGGTCAGGCCGCAGTCACCCACCGGGCCACCGATAATGAAGTTGCCGGTCGGGTTGATGTGGTACTGGGTGCCCTTGTGCAGCAGTTCGGCAGGCAGCGTGTGCTTGACGATCAGCTCCATCACGGCTTCTTGCAGGTCTTTCTGCGAAACCTCCGGATTGTGCTGGGTCGACAGCACCACGGCGTCGATACCGACCACTTTGCCGTTCTCGTAGCGGCAGGTGACCTGCGACTTGGCATCCGGGCGCAGCCATGGCAGCAGGCCGGACTTGCGCGCCTCGGCCTGGCGTTCTACCAGACGGTGCGAGAAGCAGATCGGTGCAGGCATCAGGACTTCGGTTTCGTTGCTGGCATAGCCGAACATCAGGCCCTGGTCACCGGCACCCTGGTCTTCCGGCTTGGAGCGGTCCACGCCCTGGGCGATGTCTACCGACTGTTTGCCGATGATGTTCATCACGGCGCAGGTGGCGCCGTCAAAGCCGACGTCGGAGCTGTTGTAGCCGATGTCGATGATGACTTTGCGCACCAGGTCTTCCAGGTCGACCCAGGCCGAAGTGGTGACTTCGCCGGCGATGATGGCGACACCGGTCTTGACCAGGGTTTCGCAGGCTACGCGGGCGTATTTGTCCTGAGCGATGATGGCATCAAGGACAGCGTCCGAAATCTGGTCGGCGATCTTGTCCGGATGCCCTTCGGACACGGACTCGGAGGTGAAAAGGGAGTATTCGCTCATCTCGAAGGTTCCTGAAATTTACCGATGGTGTATGTCGCCAGCCGTCCGCTGAAAATGGCGGACCTGGATCTGGAAACCGTTACGCAAGCCCACGTACAGGCTGTCCGCATGGGCCAGCCCGGCAGCGTTGGCCCAGCGCGCCAGGTCGTCCTGTTCGAAGCCCAGCCAGAGGTCGCCGCAGGCTTCGCGCGCCCACCCCTGGTCATGGCTGCACAGTTCGGTGACCAGCAGGCTGCCGCCTGCCTTCACCCGTTTGGCCAGCTGGCGCAAGGCCAGGGCCGGGTCGCTGAAATGGTGCAGCACCATGTTCAGCACAACGCAGTCGGCGGCCACATCCGTTGCACCCAGTGCATCGGCCAACTGCAGGTTCACGTTGTCGAGCCCTTCGCGCTGGCACACCTGGCGCGCAAGCTCGAGCATGGTAGGGCTGTTGTCCAGGGCGGTGACCTGGGCGAAGCGCCGGGCCAGGTCGGGCAGGAAGCCACCGTCGCCAGGCCCGACTTCCAGCGCGCTGGCGGCCGGGTCGAAATGCAGTTTGTCGAGCAGCGCCAGCAGGCTGTCGCGGTACTGCGGAAGGCCGGCGATCAGGTCCTGCTGGGCACGGAATTTCTCTTCCACGCGCAGGAAGAAGTCCTGACTGGTGGCCGCCCGGCGCTGCTGTACATGGGCTATGCGCGCCTGCACATCGGGCGGCAGGGCCAGGTCGTCGACTTCTTCGAGCAGCGCCGCGTGCAGCCGCCCCCCCAGGCGCAGGCCATCGGGCAGGGCACGGCGGTAGAAGATGGCGTTGCCTTCGCGGCGGGTTGCCACGAGGTCGGCCTGGGCCAGCACCTTGAGGTGATGGCTCATGCCCGACTGGCCGATGTCGAAGATCTGCGCCAGCTCCAGCACGCCGAACGAGTCATTGGCCAAGGCGCGCAATACGTTCAGGCGCAACGCATCGCCACTGGCTTTGCACAGGGCAGCCAATGTTTCGCGTTGCTCGGGGATCGATTGCGCGCGGAGGTTCATGGGGCGGCAGTCTAGACAGGCATCGATGCCCTAGCAAGGCCAATATCAAAAAGTTTTGATATTGGCGATGAGCTGCAAGCCGAAAGCCTCAAGTGACACGCTTTGGGGCGCCCCGAGTCGCGCTCAGCTTCTCCAGTTGCGGCTTAAAGCTGGCGCTTGGCGCTTAAATGTTTGCCCCAAGCGCCCCCAGTGGGCGAAAATGGCCGCCTTTTTCGTGACACCACCTATTCAAGCCCCCTAGGAGATCAGCGATGCCCAGCCGTCGTGAACGTGCCAACGCCATTCGTGCCCTCAGCATGGATGCCGT
>NZ_JBICMC010000097.1:0-1010 GCF_043106005.1 Pseudomonas sp. GLN_2
TCCCATGAAGTCGCCTCGCTGGCCGGCACCCTGGGCCTGAACAAGCTGATCGCCTTCTACGATGACAATGGCATCTCCATCGACGGCGAAGTGCACGGCTGGTTCACCGACAACACCCCGGCGCGCTTCGAAGCCTACAACTGGCAGGTGATCCGCAATGTCGACGGCCACGATGCCGAAGAAATCAAGATGGCCATCGAGACCGCCCGCAAGAGCGATCGCCCGACCCTGATCTGCTGCAAGACCACCATCGGTTTCGGTTCGCCGAACAAGCAGGGCAAGGAAGACTGCCACGGTGCCCCGCTGGGCAACGACGAAATCGCCCTGACCCGCCAGGCCCTGAACTGGAACCACGGCCCGTTCGAAATCCCGGCCGACATCTACGCCGAGTGGGATGCCAAGGCCGCCGGTGCCAAGGTTGAAGCCGAGTGGAACCAGCGCTTCGACGCCTACGCCAAGGCCTACCCGGAGCTGGCTGCCGAGTTCAAGCGCCGTGCCAGCGGCGAGCTGCCGGCCGACTTCAGCGAAAAGGCCCAGGCCTACATCAACGAAGTGGCTGCCAAAGGCGAAACCATCGCCAGCCGCAAGGCCAGCCAGAACGCCCTGAACGCCTTCGGCCCGCTGCTGCCCGAGTTCCTCGGTGGTTCGGCCGACCTGGCCGGCTCCAACCTGACCCTGTGGAAAGGTTGCAAGGGCGTCGAAGCCAATGACGCCAGCGGCAACTATGTGTTCTACGGCGTGCGCGAGTTCGGCATGACCGCCATCATGAACGGCGTTGCCCTGCACGGTGGCCTGGTGCCTTACGGCGCGACCTTCCTGATGTTCATGGAATACGCCCGCAACGCGGTGCGCATGTCGGCCCTGATGAAGCAGCGCGTGATCCACGTGTACACCCACGACTCCATCGGTCTGGGCGAAGACGGCCCGACGCACCAGCCGATCGAGCAGCTGACCAGCCTGCGCAGCACCCCGAACCTGGACACCTGGCGCCCGGCCGACGCGGTGGAATC
>NZ_JBICMC010000098.1:0-37385 GCF_043106005.1 Pseudomonas sp. GLN_2
TCCGCATCAACGCTGCAAGCGGATCGATTCCTGTGAGAGCGGGTTTACCCGCGAATGAGCCGGCGCAGGCTGACGCCTCAGGGCTGGCTGACCACCGCCCCCTTGTCCCGCTCACTGATCACCACTTCCCGGTACTCCGGGTCTGCCTTGATCTGCGCCTCGGTAAACGGAATCAGCGCCAGTTGCTTGGCCGCAAAGGCCTTGGTCTGGTCACTGGCATGCGCCGAAGCCTTTTCACTCGACTGGGAAAACGCAAGCAGGCCACGGGCTTCTGGCCCCTTGTCGGTAAAGCTGACCAGTTGCAGGTAGCTGGTGCCACTCACCACCAGCCGCCTGCCCTGCCCGTGCGGCACGCTGTAGATCGCGTTGTACACCCCTAGCGCCTGCGGGCCGCCTGGTACCGGCGTACCATCAAGGGCCTGTTGCACCTGCCCCCAGCGCGCTTCCCCGGCAACGCCACTTTCACTGACCTGCTTGAGCGACGCCAGTGCTGCCTGATGTACCAGCCTGCTCACCGCCGCCTGCTCGACAGCCAGGCCGCGCGGGGTGTGCTGCGGGTCGGCCGGGTTGAATGCCACTCGCCAGCTTTCCGGGTGCTCGGCCAGCGCATTGAACAGGTTCTGGAAGTGCACCAGGCCCATGCCACTGTCGAGGTCGGCCTTGCCGTTCCAGGCGGCCAGACTGCTGCACACGCCCTGCACATCTGCGCTGGCACCCTTGCACCATTGCAGCAGGTCCGGCAACACCAGGCTGGCCAGGTACACCTCATCATCTGTGACCATGCGCTGCAGTTCATCAGCACCTAACCGGGCTTTGCCCTGCAGGCGCTGCAAGGCAAAGCGGCCACGCATGCCCAGCGGCTGGTCATTGCGGCTGATCAGTGGAGAGTAGCCGGTCAGCGGCTGCGCCGGGTTGGCCATCCAGGCCGGGTCGTTGGAGTTCTGAACGAAGTCTTCGCGCTCCAGGCTTGGCAGCAGCCGCGCCGGGAAGATGCCCGGTTGCGCCGCCTGCGCGTCAACCTTCCACTGGCAGGCGCTACGCGAGCCATCCAGCACCACCAGGCGCCCTTGTGCCTGCGGGCTGCTGCAGGTATCCAACAGTTGCTGGTCAACATAGGGCACTACCGACTGGTTCAGGTACAAGGCCCGCCCTCCCTCGTCCACGGCCAGCGTGTTGACCCAAGGGATACCTTGCAACTGCTCGACCGATCCCTTCAATGCCGCCAGGCTGTCGGCTCGGTTGATCTGGTACCACTGCTGCAACACCCGCGAGTTCTCAAGGTTGGCGTCTCGCACGCTGTAGGCCGCCTGCGCATCCCAGTCCAGGCGGCCTGGCCATTGCACCACCGGGCCGAACTGCGAACTGTAGACCGGCCGCTCAATCTGGCTCAGGCTGCCATCCGTGCCCTTGACCGCCACACGGATGGTTTGCCGGGCCATCGGCAGCGACTTGCCATCAAGCATATAGCGCGTCGGGTCTTTGGGGTCGAGTTGCAGGCGGTAGAGCGTGAAGTGCTTGGAAGTGTCGACGGTGTGCGTCCACGCCAGGTGCTTGTTGAAACCGATGTTGACCACCGGCAGGCCCGGTAGCGCCGCGCCCATCACATCAAGCTGGCCGGGAATGGTCAGTTGCATCTGGTAGAAGCGCATGCCGCCCATCCACGGGAAGTGCGGGTTGGCCAGCAACAGGCCGCGGCCATTGGCTGAACGCTGCGCGCCTACTGCCACCGCATTGCTGCCGCGCTCCGCGGCGAACCGCTCCTGCCGGGCCAACGCGCTGGCAAAGCCCGCTGACGATTGCGCACGGGCCAGCGTTGGCGGTTGCGCCCCTGCCAACGCCTCGACGAACTGCCCGGCACCACCCTCGGCCAGTAAACGGCGGGTCAGTTTGACCAGATCCTGGCTGCTGATGGGCCGCACCCACTCACCATCGCCACACTCGGCGGGCAGCCCTTGACGACGGCGTTCGACCAACGCCCGGTTGTAGCCGCTGGCGTAACCCGCCAGCAACGCCTGCACCGGCGCGGGTTGCGCCTGCAGGAAGGCATCGACCGCCGCTGGGCTATTGAGCCAGGTGAAGAACAGGTCGCTGGTCAGGTTGTCACGCTGCTCCAGGGTCTTGCCCTTGGCGCCGAAATAGCGTGAGCGCTCACCGCTCACGGTCAGCACTTCATTGGCGAGCAGGCATAGGTTGTCCTGGGCGTAGGCATAGCCGACGCCATAGCCCAGGCCACGCTCATCCTTGGCCACGATATGCGGTACGCCGTATCGGGTATAGCGGATCTGGGCACTGGCGTCGGCTATCGCGGGCTGCGCCTGCACACCGACGCTGAAGGCCACCAGGGCAGCGGCCAGGCCGGCGCAAGTCATGGGACGGCAAAGTGGAAACACGGGCACTCCTCGGGTTCGGGGGTCATCCCGATCAGACGAATGGCCAGATGAATATTTTACGTATTACAAGGCGATGGAACGTCTTGATGAGAAACAGGCATTTTTTTCACGAATGGGTTGCAGTTTTTGCGTGCTCATTCGTCCTAGTAAGTGAGCCACCCACATTTCGGGTTCGTCCACGAAAAGGAGCATTCGCATGTACAACCCGCAAACCTCGATCCAGGCCGGGCGCGCGCCAGGCAAAACGTCCAAGGGACAGGACGTATTTGCTGAAGAACGAATCGGCAACGAACAGATCCGCGAACTGTTGCGCACCTTCGGCCTGCGCACCAGCCTGATCCGCCTCAAGGTTATCGATGCCTTGCACGCCGCCGACCGCAATGGCCGCAGTATTGGCGTACGCGGGGTGCACGCACAACTGGAACAACTGGATATCCCGCTGTCGTTCCTCAGTGTGCGTGAAGTGCTCAAGCGCCTGTGCACCGAAGGCGTCATACAACTGGGTAGCGACAAGTGCTACAGGCTCAACCCCCAGGCGCGCGCCGTACTGGAGCAAACACACTCGCGCTGAGCGCATGGCCGGCCATACCTGGCCGGCCCGCGCAGATCAGGGCTTGACCTTGCGCCGCAGAATGCCGTTGATCACCACGACCACCACGGCAATGGCGATGGCCAGCATCTGGAAGGTCTGCTCACTGATCGTGCCCTGCTTCTGCAGGTGTGACAGGCCCAGCATCAGGCCCAGTACCACCAGGATGATCAGAAGTGAATATTTGAGGCGCTGCACGTGTGTCATCGAATGTTCCTTGCAACATCAGGGGCAAATGGCTCGCAACGAGCCGCGGCAATGATACAACGGTCACCGCCCCCGGCGCTGGATTTCCTGCTGGGTGGGGTGACGTCAGCCTGAAAGCATGGGGCTTCCTAGCACCCACGCCGGAGGCACCATGTACAAACCCCTGTTGTTCGCATCGCTGTTACTGACCCCGCTCTCCCTTCATGCACTGGACACCCGGCAGACGCCGGCCGAACACCTGCTCGAACTGGGCCGCGAGCTGGCCACCCATGCCGGTGCCAGCCAATGGCAACAACTGTGGCAACGCGTACGCCAGGCCGGCTACCTGCAGACCGAAACTGCACCGGTACATTTCAGCGTGCCCACAGCCCGCTTGCCCGACCTGGCGCGACAAACGCTGGCGCAGGCCGACCAGGCACAGCCTCTGAATCAGACCCAGGTACTGTACCGTCGCCTCTTTGCCGACCAGGTCATCGGCCAGCGTAACGGCCAGCCGTTGCACGCGCTGTGCCTGCTGGTCGATTGGCGCACGTTGCCGCCGGGCATGCGCGCCACCCCTCAAGCCTATCTGGGTAGCGCCAGCTTGCTGAGCAGCTACCCGTGCGATTGAGGGGTGCCGCACCCGCTCCGCATCATTGCGAGCGACCCGACAGGAAACCAGGAAGCACAGCCAGATGTCGACGCCATTTCCTACAGCGCCAGATATCGCTGCCTGCAAATCCTGTTCACCGAAGCTACAACCCCCAACCCATATGCCGCCTAGCGACGCGCCTCGGCTGTCGCACAGAATTTGCTCACACCTTCGACATAACGCCGCGGGTGATCGGGTCGCACATCCCATCTACCCCGAAGGAGCGCCATATGCAAATGCCAGATTTGAGCCAGATCGATATCAGCCAACTGCCCCACTCGCTGCAGGCCCTGATCGACTGTATCGGCATCGAAAACGCCTACCAACTGACCTGCGCCTACGGCGGCAGGCCCAAGTACATCCCCAAGCACCGCGAGCGCACCAAGCTCGCTGACGTGCTGCCGGCCGAAGCGCTCGACGCACTGATCAAACGCTTTGCCGGGGTCGCCCTGGAGATCCCCAAGGCTGACCACTTTCTGCGTCAGCTGCGCAACCAGCAGATCCAGAAGGAAAGCGCCAACGGTTTGTCCCGCAGCCTGCTGGCCAACAAGTATGGCCTGAGCCTGCGACAGATCGGCAACATCCGGCGCCAGGAGCTTTGCACGCGCTGACGCCCGGCCAACTTGGCTGCTATTCGCGGCGGCCTAACCCCACTAGATAGAGCGAGCTTCCCGATATGCCGTTAGATAACAGCCTTATAGGCTCCGTGATCAATGCCCTGCCGATGGACCGCATGATCGCCGGTCCCTTGCAGGCCATGGTCCAGGCGCAGGTCACCGCCAGCAAATCGTACGCCGACTTCCTGATGCAGGTATGCGTCCAGGATGGCAAGGCAGTAGCCATCCAGTTCGACTACGACGAAACCATCGTCGACGAACAGGGCGAATACAAAGGGGTGGTCAGCAAGACCATGAAAGTGCCGCTGATGGCGGCCATTACCCATCCGAACATTTCCATCGAAGAGGGTAATGTAGAGTTCGAGCTGGTTATCAACCAGATGTCGGAAGATGTTTCCAGCAAGGACATGAATGCAGAAGCTACCGGCTCACTGGGATGGGGGCCGTTCAGGCTGAACGTGAAAGGCAGCGTGAGCCACAAATCCACGCAAACCCGTAAAACAGACACCCGTGCCCGCTATGCCTTCAACACGACCCTGAAGCGTCAGGAACCGCCCGAAGCGATGATGAGGGTAATCGATTTCCTCACTGACGCCGCAACCAAGCCAACCATTGTCCGAACCGCCGCACTGGAAAGCCCGGACGAGATATCCCAGGCGGACACCTTGAAACGGGCCGCGCCTGCAAACCTACCGACCCCGTAAAACGCTAGCGCTTGACCCATAGCCCCCTCCTGCCGGTATCGGGAGGGGCACACCCTGGCCTGAGGAGTCGAATCGTTGCAAAAGCCCCCCGCCCCCATGACCTCCATTGACCTGCGTGAAATTACCCGCGGCCTGCAAGAAGCCGCCAGTGCCACCAACAGCCTGATTGCCCAGCAGTACATCAACCTGTTCGACCAGTTTTTCGAGTGCGACACAGAAGCGCTGGGCGCCCCCATGAAAGCCAAGATGGTCGAGGTGGCCATGGATGGGCAGCACATCATGCGCGTCCCCCTGTTTGCGCTGGTGTCACCGAAAGGCCTGGCTCTTGAGCGCATGCAGGTCGACCTGTCGGTAAGGGTCAAAGGCACCGAGGCGCAGCAGGCACTGCTGACCGCGAGCGAGAGCAAGGCCGCGAGCTTCAAGGTCACCATTGGTGGCCAAGGCCGTCAGGGCGAAAACCGCGACCCTGACGAAGTGCAGATCCGCATGCAGTTTCAGGCGAGCGAACCGCCAGAGGCCCTGAACCGGTTGATCGAGGAATACACCAACCTGATCGTCCCGGTACGCGCCACCACTCCACCGCCCTCACCCGATACCAACGAGTTCATCGAGGCGGCCACCGTCCGTTGATGGCCGCCACGCTGCGGGCCTAGAAGTCGCGCTTGTAGAAGATGTCCAGAGAGCTTGCCAGCCCACTGGCGGCCTCGAGGTAAACCTTCTTGCTCAGCTTGTAACGCAACGCGATCGTGTTGGCCGGTTCGAACACGCCCACCCCGTAACGAAGGCTGAGCTTCTCGGTAAGGTTACCGCTGGCGACCACGCTGGTGCTGTTGCCAGAACCTTCGGTATCCAGCTGAAAGTCGTCGATCCCCAGGCTCGACGCCAGGCTGCCGGTTATGCCGGCGCTCCCGGCAAGGCCCAGGCCCAGGGCCGCCTCGGCGAGCATGTTGTTATCTTCGCCGGTATTGCCCAATGGCCGCCCCAATACCAGGTAGGAAAGCGCCTGCTCCTGGCTCATGGCCGGCTCCGAGAACACTTTGGTCGTCGGCTGCTCGGCACTGCCGCTCAGGCGGATGCCGGCTATTACATCGTCAACCTTGCGGATCGCTTCGATGTCCAGGTATGGCTGGTCGATCGGGCCGGCGAACAGCAGACGCGCCCGGCGTATGGTGAGGCGCTGGCCGTAGGCACGGTAGCGGCCGTCTGCCAGGCTCAGTTCGCCACGGGTATCGAGGTTATCGCCGATGTGCACATGACCCAGCAGGTTGGCAGTCAGCCCGAAGCCGCTGAACGACAGCTTGTCGCGGCCGACTTCGACATCGATGTCCATGGCCATTGCCATGGGTGGTTTGCCTTCCTCGGTCTGGTGACCGACGATTACCGTGTCATCCGACACCTTGACCGTGGACGGCGGCAGCTCTCGTACAGTGATCTTGCCCTTGGGCACCTGCACCTTGCCGGTCACCGCCAGCTTGTCATCGATCAGGCGCAAGGTCAGGTCCGGGGCAACTTCCAGTGTGGCGTAGGGCTCGACCGCGACCGGCAGTTGCTGGCCTTGCAGACGCACGTCCATGCCCAGTGCCTGCCCCCAGGTGAGGTTGCCGCTCAACTGGCCACGTCCCGCCTCGCCACTGCGCCAGTTACCGTTGAGCTGCACCTGCTCGCCGGCAATCAGCGCCTGCAATGACAGGTCCTGAAGGCTGGCCGGCAGCTCGGCGCCACTGACTTCGCCACCGCTGAGCATCAGGTTGCCGTTGACCTGAGGTGCCAGCAAGGTGCCTGAAAGCCGACCACTGCCATTGAGCTGCCCGGCCAGGCGTTCGACCATGGGCACGAATGGGCGGGCCACCGACAGGTCCAGCCCGGCCAGGCGGAAATCACCCGACAACGGTTTGTTCTTGCCCAGCGGATCGAGCCGGGCGTTGACGTTCAGCTCACCCAGGCGCTCACCGCGAAACGCCAGGCGCGTATCGATGCGCCGCGGTGCCAGCGTGCTGTCCAGCCGCAGGGCCTGGTAAGGGAAATCGATCCAACGGCCTTTGTCGCGTACGCGCAAGGTGCCGCCACTGGCATCGACAACGACAGTGCCCTTGGGGCCGCTGGCCGGGATGTCCAGGTTGATATCGGCATTGAGCAGGCCTTGCCAGGCAAAGTCCTTCGGCAGCCACTGGGCCAGGCTGCCCAGCGGGAACTGCTTGAGGTGGTAGCGCAGGCGCGGCTCGGGGGCCAGCCGCTGGTCGTCGCCACACAGGCTTGCCTGGCCGGAGCGCCAGCAGTGGGCCCCGAAGTCGAGCTGGCCGCTGGCAAGCCGCTGCAGGCGTGCGGGCGCCTGCAACTGCCAGTCCTGGCCACCGGCCTGGATGCGGCCAGTGGCCAGGCGCCCGCGCCAGTCACCTTTGTTCAACTGGCCATCCAGGCCAAGGTCGAGCTTGAGCTGCGGGCCATCCAGCGCGAGGGTCAAGGCCTGTTGGCGAATGTCGCCTTTGCCGTTGGCCTGCAACGTGCCCAAGGCGGTATCACCCAGGTGGATACCGGTTGCCTTGAGCCCGACTACACCGCGTTGGGCGTTGTCCAGGCGGGCATCCAGGTCCAACTGCTGCAGGCGGTTTTCGCCCTGGGCCAAGCGCTGGCCCTGCAGGGTGAGCGTACCTTGCGGGGCCTGCAAGGTGCCGGCGACATCCAGCCGGCCCTTGACCCCGCCTTGCAGCCTTGGCCACAACTGGCCCAGGCGCGGCAAGTCAAGGTCGACTTGCCCCGCCAGGCGCTGTTGCACGCTGCCACTGCCGTTGATGCGGTTGTCACCCAGCTGGATAGCCAGTGCGCCCAGGGTCCAGCTTTGCCCTGCCCCTTGGGCCTCGGCCTTGAGCATGGCTGGCTGGCCACGCAGGCGGCCCTTGAGGTCAAGCTGGGCATCCAGGGTAAGCGTATCGCCTTTCAGTTCGCCTTTACTGCGCAGTGGCCCCGCCAGGGTACCGGGCAGTTCGGCCAGCCAATAGGCCGGGTCGAGCGCGGAAAGCTGCAGGTCGACATCCCAGGCCAGGGTGTCGGCAAAACGGACGGCGACACTGCCGGCAGCCTTGCCCTGGCCGGCGCTCAGCGCCAACTGCGGCAGTTTCACCTGGGTGAGGTCACCTTCGAACGGGCTGGCCAGGCTGAACGCTCCTGCCGGGCCGTCCAAGTCCCCCGTGAAAGTCCCCTGGTAATTGCCATCACGATAATGCACCTGGGTATTGAAGCGCTTGAGGGTGACTTCAGGCGGGGTCTCCAGTGGGTACAGGCGCAACCACGGGAAGTCCTGCCAGTCCAGCTGCGCATCGGCGCTCAGGCCTTGCTGCCAGTCAGCCGTGGCTTGCAGCTTGACCCGTTGGCTGTCGCTGGCGGTCAGGTCCAGCGCATCGAGCCTGGCGCCTTTGCTGTCGACCAGACCGGACAGGAGCAAGGCGATCGGTGACTGCTCGGCCGGCAGGCTGGCCCTGCCGGACAGTTGATAGCCATTGAGCAGATCGCCCTTGGCATCGAGCTCGAGCGCGTTCAATTGCAGGGTGTCAGGCAACGCACCAGCCGGCTTGAACGCCTCGGAGCGGATATGCAAGGTCGCCGGCAGGTGCTCGGCCAGTGCCTGCAACTGCCCGCTCAATGTGGCATCGAGGTAACCACTGCTGGTACCGGCGAGCTCCAGCGTCTTCTGCAATTGGCCATTGGCCGTCAATGCCAATTGCCAGGGTTTTTCGTCTACCGCAGGCAACTGTAATTGCGCCTGTAGTGTTACCGGCCAGTCGCCTTCGGGTTGCAGGTCACCCTGTAGGCTCAATTGCAGGTCGTCGCGCAGCAGCCGCAGGCTGTCGATGCGTATCCCGCTGTTGGTCCAGTGCGCAGCCAGTTGCAAATCGCCAAGCAGGTCGCTGCCATCCAGGCGCAGCTGCCCGACCTTGACCTCACCCAGTTCGATGGCCAGCGGCAAGCGCAGGGTCGGCAATTGCGGCGGGGCACTCTCGGTCGGTTCGGTGCTTGGCGCAAAGGCCATGTCAATGCGGTCTGCCTGCAACCGGTCAATGCACAAGGTAGCGCGCAGCAAGCAAGCAGGCGACCAGGCCAGCGACGGCGCCTGCATCTCTACCTTGCTGCCGCCGTCGGCCCAGGTCAGCCGGCTGGCCTGCCAACTGCCCGCCAGGCGACCCTGGAAGTCGGCCACTTCAAGCCCGGGCACCTTGCCCAGTGCCCAGCGGCTGCCGGCCTGGGTACCCAGCAGCAAGCCGAGCACCAGGCCCATGCTCGCGACGCCCCCCAGCAGGCCCAGTGAAGTAAATTTGATTACGCGTTTCACAGCTCGGGCCCCATGGAAAAGTGCAGGCGAATGCCCCCTTCGTCATCCAACGCCTTGGCCAGGTCCAGGCGCAGCGGCCCGACCGGCGATACCCAGCGCACACCAAACCCGACACCGGTCTTGAGGCTGGGCAGCTCCAGGTCGTTGAACGAGTTGCCTTGGTCGACGAACGTCGCGACCCGCCATTTTTCGGTCAGCGAATACTGGTACTCGACACTGCCTGCCACCAGGTAGCGCCCGCCGATACGGTCACCGTCGCTGTTTTTCGGCGACAGGGTCTGGTAGTCGTAACCGCGCACACTCTGGTCGCCACCTGCGAAGAAACGCAGCGACGGCGGAATGTTGTTCTTGAAGCCATTGGTCGCACTGCCACCAAACTGTACGCGCCCGAGAAAGCGGTGGTTGTGGCCGAGCGTGGTCAGGCCTTTGAGCAATACGTTGCCGTGCAGCAGGTTGGTGTCGGAAACCAGCCCTTCCTTGGCACCTTGAACATCGAACTGCAGGCGATAGCCGTTGTGCGGATCGATACGGTTGTCACTGCGCAGGAAGGAAAAGCTGACGCCCGGCATCAGCAGGTTGCTCAAACCGGAGTCGTCACCCAGGCGATATTCTTCGCGTTGGTACTTGAGCGAAATCACCCGCTGCCAGCCACTGGGCAGCTTGCTGTGCCACTCGGGGCCGACCGTCAACAGCTTGCTGAGCGTGTCGGTGCCGGCAAGCTCCTCGTTCTGGTAGCCACCGGCAAAGCGCAGCTTGTCGGTCAGCGGCGGATCAAGCGGAATGTCATACCACAGGCCGACGTTCTGGCGCGGGGCCGACAGTTCGGTTTCCCAGCCATAGCTGTGGCCTTGTGGGTTGACCCAGTGGCGGGTCCAGTTGGCCTTGCCGCGCGGCCCGACGTCGGTCGAGAAGCCCAGGCCAAGGCCCATGGTGCGTGGTTTACGGGTTTCCAGGTGAACATCCACCGGGACTTCTTCGCCCACAGCAGCAGTGGGTGCCGCATCCACACGCACGCCTTCGAAATAGCCGCTCGATTGCAGGTCGTTGTTCAGCTCTGCGATCAGTTCCGAGTCGTAGGGGGTACCCGGCTTGAACGACACCATGCGCTGCAGCAGGTCCTCGTCCAGCGGTGTGTCGCCACCGAAGGTGACGGCGCCCAGGCGATAACGCGGGCCACTCTGGTAGACCAGTTCGATATCCGCCACACCGGCTTGCGGGTCGACGGCCAGGCGCTGGCTACTGAAGCGCCCACTGAAGAAGCCATAGCGCGACGCCTGGTTCTGGATCAACCGCTTGGCATCCTCGTAATGGCCGTGATTGAGTTGTTCACCCGCCCGCAGCGCCTTGCTGTCAGGCACGCGGAAGGCCTTCATCTCGCTGGCTGGGCCCTCGATGCGCACGGTCACGTTGCGCAGGCGAATCGGTTCGCCCGGGTTGATGCTGATGATCAGTTGTGGGGGATGGTCTGCGTCGCTGGCGGGCTTGACCTCGGTATCGATCTGCGCCTGATAGTAGCCAAGTGCCTGCGCCGCTTTGCGCGCCTGCTCCTCTGCCCCGCGACTGAAGCGCAAAAGTGCTTCTTCGTCGCGGTCACCCAATGTGCCTATATAGCCTTCGACATTGGCCTTGAGCGCCTTGTTGGCCGGCTTCACCTTCACCAACAACTCGCTCTGGCCCCATGCTGCGAAACTGGCGACCCAGAAAACCAGGCCCCAGGTCAATCTTCCTGAATACGTCATGCGGCGCATGCTACCAGAGCCGGGCGCTCAAGGGAGCCGCCCGGCGGCCTGTTCAGGCAAAAGCGGGTTTTGAAGAGACTGGATTAGGATGAAAGAACACCCTCTCTCGGATTGGTCCTACAGCTACTTCGCCAATTTCCTCATAACCCTGACGCTGGTAAAAAGCCAGGTAGTGCTCGTTACCGGTGTCCAGCACCACCCCGTGGGTGCCTGGGTCTTCCGCGCACCAGTCGTGCACAGCTTGTAACAATTGCTCGCCGTAGTGCTTGCCCTGAAACTGCGGGTGCACCCCCAGCAAAGGCAACACATGCACCTGGTCAGTGGGCAGGCAGCTGGCCAATGCAGCCTGGTAGTCCATGTAGCGCCGCGTACAGCGCAGGCCGGTACCCAGCATCATGCGCAGGCGCCAGGCCCAGCTGTCGGCCACGCCCAGCCGGCGCTGCGGTGGCACGATCAGGGCCAGGGCAATCAGGCGGTCCTCGACCAGCAGGCCGATGGCGGGCAGTTGCAGGTAGAAGTGCTGGCGCACCCATTCGCGCACCATCACCCGCAGGCGCCGCTCATACCCCGGGCGCTGGGCTTCGAAGATGTAGGCGAAGGTGGGCTCGTGGCGGTAGGCGTTGTACAGCAGCGAACGTGCCTCGCGGCTGTAACCATCGTCGAGCAGGCAGACACGGGCCGGGGCGGCTGTGGTTTCGGGCATTGCGGGCAGACCTCCTGGAATGGGCGTTCAGTGCCTTGGAGGTGCCCCAGCGTGCTTCGTTCACCCCCAACAGCACGTTAGCAGCAGGCTCGCCTGGCCGCCATGCTGGTGATGCAGGTCGATGTCGGCTAGCATCGCGCCTTTTACCGGGATTGTCTTTCCATGAAGATCGTCTGTTTCAACATCAACGGCCTGCGGGCCCGCCCGCATCAGCTGGCGGCGCTGATCGAAAAGCACCAGCCGGACGTGATCGGCCTGCAGGAAACCAAGGTCAGCGACGATCAGTTCCCGCTGGCCGACGTGCAGGCACTGGGTTACCACGTGCACTACCATGGCCAGAAAGGCCACTACGGCGTGGCCCTGCTGTCGCGCCAGGCGCCGCTGAGCCTGCACAAGGGCTTTGCCACCGACGAAGAAGATGCCCAGCGCCGCTTCATCTGGGGTACCTTTGCCGATGCCAACGGCAGCCCGATCACCATCATGAACGGCTATTTCCCCCAAGGCGAAAGCCGCGACCACCCCACCAAGTTCCCGGCCAAGCAGCGCTTCTACAGCGACCTGCAGGCACTGCTGGAAAGCCAGTTCCGCAACGACCAGCCAGTGCTGGTGATGGGCGACATGAACATTTCGCCGCAAGACTGTGATATCGGCATTGGCCCGGACAACGCCAAACGCTGGCTGAAGACCGGCAAGTGCAGCTTCCTGCCGGAGGAGCGTGAGTGGATGGAACGTTTGAAAGGCTGGGGGTTGGTAGACAGCTTCCGCCACCTGTACCCGGAGGTGACCGACCGTTTCAGCTGGTTCGACTACCGAAGCCGCGGCTTCGAGGACGAGCCCAAGCGCGGCCTGCGCATCGACCTGATCATGGCCTCGCAGCAACTGCTGCCGCGCATCAAGGCAGCGGGCGTGGACTATGAGCTGCGCGGGATGGAAAAGCCGTCGGACCATGCGCCGATCTGGCTGGAGTTGAGCTGATTCGGGTGACGGGCCCAAGGGGCACACCTTGGGCCCACACTCACAACCCCAACCTCAACGCCTCCCCCACCCCCGCCCCACGCACATCGTCCGCCGCGCTGACCAAGGCAAAGTTATAAGCCCCATGCGACCAGTACCGCGCCTCCAGCTGGCCATCGACCCGCTGCCCGTCCGGCATGCGCCGATAAAGGTCGCCCGGCGAGCGCAGGAACAGGCTGATGCGCTGGCCCTTGCCATCTTCGAATACCAGTAATGCAGCCGGCCCCTGCTCGTTGCTGAGCAAGCGCGCGCCCACCGGTTTGAAGCCATACCCCGCCAGGTCCGGTAACTGGCCCACCCGGCTGAAATGGCGCCCCAGCCAGTCACGTAACTGCCCAGGATCACTGGCCTGGATATCCAGGGCTTCACTGCTGGCGAACAAACGGTGCGCCTGAACAGCATCAGCCATGGGCAGGTCGACCCGCGCCAAGGTTGCATCACGCACTTGCCAGCCGCCCAAGCCCCCCACACCCAACGCCAGCATCACCACCGCCGCCGCCGCCCAACGCCGCTGCCGACGCTGGCGCAATTGCCGACGCAACTGGCCAAGGTCCAGCTGCGCCGCACCGGGCAGCTCGCCCAATCCGGCCAGCGCTGTGCGCAGCCGCCGGGCATCGGCGCGCCAGCCTTCCACCCGTGCCGCAGCTTGCGGGTTGGCCGCCAGCCAGGCCTGCACTTCGGCCCGGCGCACAGGTTCCAGGCGCTCATCGACGTAAGCGTGCAATTCGTCATCGCTGGGGATCAGGCGCTTCATTTCAGTCTCCGCAAGGCCGGGGGCTGGGGGTTGCCCTCGGTCAGTTCGCGCAAGGCATTGCGCGCGCGCGACAGGCGCGACATCACAGTGCCGATGGGGATGCCCAAGGCCTGGGCGGCCTCCTTGTAACTCAAGCCTTCGATGCTGACCAGCAACAACAAGGCACGCTGCTCCGCCGTCAGCCGGGCAAACGCCTGCAGGTCGGCCTGTGCCAGAACGATGGTTTCGAGGTTGTCACCGACCGGCTCATCGTCGTGCTCGTTACGGCCGAACCAGGACAACCAGCGCGCATGCAATCGCTCGCGGCGCTTACTGTCGAGGAACTGTCGATAAAGGATGGTGAACAGCCAGGCACGCAGGGCATCAGCGTCCCGTTGCTGGTCGCGACGGCTCAGGGCCCGCTCGACCGTAGCCTGCACCAGGTCGTCGGCGCTGCCCGGCTCACGGGTCAGCCACACGGCAAAGCGGCGCAGGCGGGCCAGCAGCTCGCGCCACTGGTGGTCGTCCAAATCATGCATGGCTAGGTCCCGGCCTCTGGGGTTGTCAGTGTAAAGGGCAGACGCCTGTGAACACATTCTATTCCCGATGAGGGAATAACTTTTTCTCTGACACGTCGTACTGGCACCTTCACTGAACCGGACGATGACCATGAACACACCCTTGCACGGCTCGGCCAAAGCCTTGCGCCTGGCCGCCATTGGCGGCGTGCTGCTGGCCGCAGGTGCCGGCTTTGCCTATGCCGCTGGCTGGCTCGGCGCCCCCCGACTGACGCCACAGCGCATCATCGACACCTTCGAAGCCCAGGCCGGGCATTACCCCGGCTACCGCAAGAACCACGCCAAGGGCTTGTGCGTGAGCGGCTACTTCCAGGCCAGCGGGCAGGCCGCCAACCTGTCCACGGCGCGCGCCTTCAGCCAGCAACGGGTGCCGGTGGTTGGCCGTTTTGCCATCGGCGGCGCCAACCCGTTCGCCCCGGATACGGGTATACCCGTACGCAGCCTGGCGATTGAGCTGAGCACCGACGATGGCCAGGTCTGGCGGACCGGCATGAACAACCCTCCGGTGCTGGCAGTCAGCACGCCGCAAGGGTTCTACCAGCAAGTACTGGCGAGCGCACCAGACCCGGCAACCGGCAAACCGGACCCTGGCAAGCTGCAGGCGTTCTTCGCCGACCACCCGGAAAGCGCGGCGTTTCGCCAATGGGCGGCGGGCTACAAACCCAGCGACAGCTTCGCCAACACGCAGTATCACAGTATCAATGCCTTCCGCCTGATCGACGCAGCGGGTGCGGCCCACCCGGTGCGTTGGCAGCTCGAGCCACAAACTGCATTTGCGGCATTACCCGCGCAGGTTGATGACAAGCAATTCCTGCAACACGACTTGCAGCAGCGCCTTGCCCAGGGCCCGTTGCGCTGGACGCTGCGCCTGGTACTGGCCGAACCTGGCGATGCCGTGGACGACCCTGCCCGGCCGTGGCCCGCCGGGCGGCGCAGCGTGGACGCTGGCACTCTGGTACTGGAACAGGTAGACGCCCCCCAGCAAGGGGCCTGCCGCGATCTCAACTTCGACCCGCTGATCCTGCCCCGCGGCATAGAGGCGTCAGCCGACCCGATCCTCGCCGCCCGCTCGGCCGCCTATTCCGAATCGTTCAACCGCCGTAGCCGCGAATCGCTCAGCACCGGAGCCAAGCCATGAAACCTCAAGCCTTCCACCCTTTCGCCCGCGTGTTGCACTGGCTGATGGCCGTGCTGATTCTGGCCATGCTGTTCATCGGCGTAAGCATGGTCGCCGACCTGTCGCTACGCCACCCGGTGCTGATCAGCCTGCACAAAGCCACCGGGCTGGCCCTGCTGGTGCTGGTGGTACTGCGCATTGCTGTGCGCCTGACCCTACCTCACCCGCCCCTGCCGAACGATCTGCCAAAACTGCAGCGCTGGGCCGCCGGAGCCTCGCATCTGCTGCTTTATGGCCTGATGCTGGCCATGCCGCTGCTGGGCTGGGCCATGCTGTCGGCAGGCGATTACCCGCGCCCGCTCGGCTTGCCCGCCATCGCCCCTCACAACCTGCAGCTATATGCCGTGTTGCGCCAGGCCCATGGCTGGGCCGGCTACCTGCTGTTCGCCACGGTGCTGGTGCATGTGGGGGCCGCTTTGATGCATGCGTGGGTGCGTCGCGACGGTGTGTTGCGTAGCATGTGGCCTGGCCCCTTGCACCGCAGCGAGTGAACGGTAGCAGCACGGGGTTCGACAATCGATAATGATTCCTAATAATATCGGTTTTGTTTGCCACTCTGCCCTGGACTGCCCATGAACGTCGCAAAGGATCCTGCAACCCTTCTGCCTGCCAGCACCCTGAACCTGCGCCCGCTGTTGCTGGCCAACATGGCCTGCACCATGTCGATGATGGCCTTCGTCGCCCTGATCGGCCCGATAGCCCGCCAGCTTGGCATGGCCACCTGGCAAGCCGGCGCCGCCGTGACCGTGGCCGGCGTGGTCTGGGTGCTGCTGGCCCGGCCCTGGGGTCGCGCGGCAGACCGCCTGGGCCGCCGGCGCATCCTGCTGCTGGGCAGCGCCGGCTTCACCCTGGCCTACTGGCTGCTGTGCCTGTTCGTCGAAGGCGCACTGCGCTGGATGCCGGGGGCGACCTTGGCGTTCATCGGCCTGATGATCGCGCGCGGTTGCATCGGCGCCTTTTATGCCGCCATCCCGGTAGGCTGCAATGCGCTGATCGCCGACCATGTCGAGCCGCAACGCCGGGCGCGGGCCATGGCCTCACTGGGGGCGGCCAACGCCGTCGGTCTGGTGGTCGGGCCGGCGCTGGCCGCACTGCTGGCGCGGCACAGCCTGAGCCTGCCGTTCCATATCATGTCGCTGCTGCCGGCCACTGCCTTCCTGGTGCTGTTTTTTACCCTCAAAACACAGGCGCTGCCGCACAGCCACGCCCCCAGCCCGGTGCGGCTGAACGACCCGCGCCTGCGCCGGCCGCTGCTGGTGGCATTCAGCGCCATGCTCAGCGTGACCGTGTCGCAGATCATCGTCGGTTTCTTTGCCCTTGACCGCTTGCATCTGGGCCCTGCCGAAGCGGCCCAGGCGGCTGGCATCGCCCTGACCACCGTGGGTGTGGCACTGATGCTGGCCCAGGTGATACTGCGCCAACTGGAGTGGCCACCGCTGAAGATGATCCGGGTGGGTGCCACGGTATCGGCACTGGGCTTTGCCTGTGGCTCCCTGGCCACCACGGCCCCCTGGCTGTGGGCTTGCTATTTTGTTGCGGCGGCCGGCATGGGCTTCGTCTTCCCGGCGTTTTCGGCATTGGCGGCCAATGCCATGCAGGCCTCCGAACAAGGCGCCACGGCCGGTTCCATTGGCGCCGCCCAAGGCATGGGCGCGGTGATCGGGCCGCTCGCCGGTACCTTGGTGTATGCCCTTGATCCGCGCTTGCCATTCCTGACCGTGGCCGTGCTGTTGCTGCTGGTCGGGCTGTGGCCAATGCCGCGTGAGCAGCGGGTTTGAGAAGCACAGCGCGCAAGGGCGCAGAGTGTGTTTTAATGCGCATCGCTCATTATTATTGACACCTCTGATTACAAGGCGGCTATGGACACGGGGACGCGACTCAAACTGGTGCGTGAACGCAACAACCTCTCCCAACGGGAACTGGCCCGTCGCAGCGGGCTGACCAATTCGACGATCTCGCAGATCGAGCAGAATCGCGTCAGCCCTTCGGTCAGCTCCCTGAAAAAACTGCTCGAGGGCATCCCCATGAGCCTGGCGGAGTTTTTCAGCTTCGACGAGCCGGTGCGTGAGGAACGCTACGTATTCCGTGGTGGCGAACAACCCGACCTGGGCCGCAATGGCCTGCGCATGCTGCTGGTCGGCGCCAGCGTCGAAGGCCGCCAAATGCGCATGCTGCGTGAACTGTACGCACCCGGCGCCGACTCTGGCGAGCCGATCGTGCACGCTGAAGGCGAAGAATGCGGGTTGGTCACCCGTGGCACCGTCGAGCTGTGGGTCGACGGCCAGGTCAGCGTCCTCAATTCGGGCGACGGCTACTACATCCCCACGACCCTGCCGCACAGTTTCAAGAACATCGGCCCGGATGAGGCCGAGATCATCAGCGCCAACACGCCGGCGAATTTCTGATCTTGACGCACAGACCTTCACTGAGCGCCCGAGATGTCTATCAGTGCCTGCGTAATGTGGCCCTTGGCGTGCACCACCTTGAGGTGGCTGCACGCCGCGAGGGTGGCTTGGTCGATGTCGGTATCCAGGGCTGGCAACTGACGTTGGCCTTGGATACTGAAGGCTTGGCGCATTGCGTTCATTGCCAAGCCCCCGACGGCGAACAGGCTGGGCTCGAGCACTGGCAGCGCTATGGCACCAACCCCACCGACCTGCTCAGCCTGTGGGAGCGCAGTCAGCTGGAGAGGCTACTGGCCCCCTGACGCAGCGCCTCCTCGACAAAGTCCAGGCGGTCCTGGCCGAAGAACATGCCATCACCGACAAAACAGGTGGGCGCGCCAAACACCCCGCGCGCCACAGCGGCCTCGGTCGCCTGCTTTAGCGCGGCTTTTACTTCGCTGTCAGCGGCCAGGGCATGAAACACCTGCGGGTCGAAGCCTGCCTGTACGAGTGTTTCATTCAGCACAGCGCTGTCGCTGAGGTTGCGGCGCTGTACCCACAGCCCAGTGAACAGCACCGATAGCAATGCCTCGAACCGATCCGGTGAATGCAACTGGGTACCTGTCACGCCGCGCATCAAAGTCAGGGTATTGACCGGAAAGCCCGGCGGCATCCCGAGCGGCACACCGTAGCGTTCGGCAAAGCGTGCCAGGTCGGTAAACATGTAGCGCCCTTTGGCCGGGATCATGGCCGGCGAGGCATTGCCGGTAGCCTGGAAAACCCCGCCAAGCAGCATTGGCCGGTAGCGCAGCGTAGCGCCGTGGCGGGCACACAGGTTCGGCAGTTGGGTCCAGGCCAGGTAACTGGCCGGGCTGCCCAGGTCAAAAAAGAAATCGACAGACGTGTGCATGGTGACGGTCCTTGCGTGTTGACGGGGGTTTACCAGCGTTCCATCCAGGGGCGCAGGTCCAGCTCGAACGTCCAGGCGTCGCGGGGCTGGGCGTGCAGGAACCAGTAACTGTCGGCAATGTGCGCGGGGTCAAGGATGCCATCCTGGTCCTTGAGGGCATAACGCTCGGGGAAGCTGTCACGGATAAAGGCCGTGTCGATGGCTCCGTCCACCACCACATGGGCGACATGGATATTGCGTGGCCCCAACTCGCGCGCCATGCTCTGTGCCAGGGCACGCAAGCCATGCTTGGCCCCGGCAAAGGCGGCAAAACCGGCTGCGCCGCGGGTACCGGCTGTAGCGCCGGTGAACAGGAGGGTGCCGCGCTCACGCTGAACCATGCGCCGGGCCACCGCCTGCGCGGTGAGGAAACCGGCAAAGCAGGCCATTTCCCAGATCTTGAAGTACTTGCGTGGGGTTTCCTCGAGAATGCTGCACGGCACATTCGCACCAATATTGAAGACAAATGCCTCAATCGGACCTATATCACGCTCGATAGTGTCTACCAGCGCGGTCACCTCCTCTTCCTTGCGCGCATCAGAGCCAAAACCGTAGGCCTGGCCGCCAGCGGCGTGTATTTCCTCCAGTAGCGGCTGCAGTTTGTCGGCCTGGCGCCGGGTTACGCAGGCAATATAGCCCTCACGCGCAAAGCGCTTGGCGATCTCCCCCCCAGTGGCGTCGCCCGCCCCGATCACCAGCACGACTTTTCGTTGTTCTGACATGCCTGCCTCCATGGGTAAATGATCGTTTAGTAAACGAACGCTATGTTATGATTGCGGTCATCGTCAAGCCTGTCTGCCGAGGCATGTGAATGCGCTACTCCAACGAACACAAACAGCAAACCCGCGAACGGTTGCTGGCCAGCAGCGGCGCGCTGGCCAAACGCGGGGGTTTTGCCAGCACCGGCGTGGCCGGGTTGATGAAAGCGATCGGCCTGACCGGCGGTGCCTTCTACAACCACTTCCCGTCCAAGGACGACCTGTTTACCGAGGTGGTACGCCAGGAGCTGTGCAACAGCCCCCTGGCACGCCTGGCTTGCCAAGGCGCCAACCGCGAACGCCTGGGCCGCTGTCTGCAGCAGTACCTGAGCCTGGCCCACCTGCGCAATGCCGAAGGTGGATGCCCGCTGCCGCCGCTGGGTGTGGAAATCGCCCGGGCCGACACGCCGGTGCGTGAAGTGGCTGAGCACTGGCTGGTAGAGCTGCACCAGGCCTGGAGCACAACCTTGGAAGATGAGCAGCTGGCCTGGGTGCTGATCAGCCAGTGCGTAGGGGCATTGCTGGTCGGGCGCATGCTGGCCAGTGAAGGCGTGCAAGCGCAGGTACTGGGCGCCAGCCGCCAGTTTGTCGAACAGGCCCTGCATGAAACGGATTAGTGCCCTGCTGGGTTTGCTATGGGCCCTGCCAGCGCTTGCCGAACAGGCCTGCCCGCCTGGGCAGTATCAGGTGTGCCTGATGGGCTGCTTCTGCGCCCCAATCGACCCAGGCCAGGCCGGGCAGATCCTCAAGGATGTGGAGGTCATGGCCTCGTCCAGCCTGACCTACGCCTTGCGCCAGGCCCGCGACGAAGCCACGGCCAGCGGTGTGCAGCCGATTCCGTTGCATATTCGGGCACAGCTTGAACCTTGGTATGACTTTGCCGTGCTCGACGCGGCGCGCTTCCGGGTGGGGGATGAGCAACAGATGAGCGCAGCCAATGCGCTATTGCAGAACCCCGATGTGAACGCCGTTACACTGATCGACACGATCATCTTCCGCCGGGCCGCCGATGCCGAGGACAACGTGGCCTTGTGGGCGCACGAGCTCAAGCATGTGCAGCAGTATCAGGAGCTGGGCGTGGAGGCGTTTGCCCGACGCTATACGCGTAACTACGACGACCTGGAGGGGCCGGCCTACAAGATCGAGGCCGAAGTCGACAAGGCGCTGCGCGAGCGTCGTTCAGGCCTGGCCCGCTGATCGCTGCCATTGCGTTCCACATCGACAGTGCAGGTCTTGCCCAGCGCAACATTCAGCCGTTCGCGCGAACCGTGGTAGGAGCGGGTTTACCCGCGAATACGGTGGCGGCGGCAACGGTGAACGACGGGTGGAAATTGGCCAGCAGGCCCGCCGTGCTTCGCGGGCAACCCCTTGATACGACCAAGCTTTTCAGCGCTGAGCTCCGCAGAAAAGCTTGACCGCCAACACAGTATCTTCATGGGAACGCAAAGGCGCTCAAGACACCGCCGAAGCCTCCACCTCCTGCTCGCGGCTGGCATAACGCTGCGCCAGCACAGCACACACCATCAGCTGTATCTGGTGGAAAAGCATCAGCGGCAGAATCATCGCGCCAATGCCACTGCCCACGAACAACACCTGGGCCATGGGCACACCCGTAGCCAGGCTTTTCTTGGAGCCGGCAAACAGGATGGTGATGCGATCCTCGAGGTCGAAGCCCAGCGCCTTGCCAAGCAAGCGGGTGCCAAACAGCACCACTGCCAGCAGAATTGCGCACACTACGAACAGCCCCGCCAGGTGCTGCGGCGATACGGTGTGCCACAGCCCGGTAACCACGGCCTCACTGAAGGCGGTGTACACCACCAGCAGGATCGAACCCTGGTCCACCACTTTGAGCCAGCGCGCATTGCGCTTGACCCAGGCGCCGATCCAGCGCCGCGCGACCTGCCCGGCAACGAACGGCACCAGCAGCTGTAACGTGATCTTCAACACCGCATCCAGGCCGGAACCTGTATCACCACCGGCCCCCAGCAGCAGCATCACCAGCAACGGGGTGAGGAAGATACCCAACAGGCTGGAGGCCGCTGCACTGCAGATGGCTGCCGGCACGTTACCGCGGGCCAGCGAGGTAAAGGCAATGGCCGACTGCACGGTTGCAGGCAAGGCACACAGGTACAGGATGCCCAGGTAAAGCTCGTTACCCACCAGCGGTACGAACAGAGGTTTGAACGCCAGGCCCAGCAGTGGGAACAATACAAAAGTACAGGAGAACACCAGTAGGTGCAGGCGCCAGTGCCCGGCACCGGCAATGATGGCTTCACGCGACAGTTTGGCGCCATGCAGGAAGAACAACAGGCCGATGGCCAGGTTGGTCAGCCAGCCGAAAAACACCGCGCCATCGCCCGAGCAAGGCAGCACGGTGGCGATGAGTACTACACCGAGCAAGGCCAAGGTGAAATTGTCAAATAACATGCGCAAATACTTCATCACTGTATCCATCTTGTCATGGTGGCTGGGCAGACGATAAGGTCTTTGGCTCTCCGTCGCTAACGCCGGAACCCCGAGCGGTATCGCTCAACGGACACGTTCCACAAAAAGGACTCTCCATGCTCCGCCCACCTCTGGCTGCACTTGCAGCCGCCATAACCCTTGCCTTGGGCCATGCCAGCGCCCAGGCCGACGACCAGTTACAGACCAAGGTCGACCAGATCATCCGCCCGCTCATGCAGGAACAAGGCATCACCGGCATGGCTGTGGCCATCTATGCACGCGACCACGCGCATTACTTCAGTTACGGGGTGGCCAGCAAGGCCGACAACGTACCGGTCAGCCGCGATACGCTGTTCGAGATCGGTTCGCTGAGCAAGACCTACACTGCCACCCTGGTCGCGCTTGCCAGCGCCGAGGGCAAGCTTGACCTCGAGGCCCCGGCCAAGCGCTATCACCCGGCACTAGCCGGCGTCCCCATCGGCGACGCGACGGTGCTGGACCTGGGCGCCTATAGTGCCGACTGCCTGCCACTGCAGTTCCCCGACACCGTGCAAACACCGCAGCAGGTAGTCGATTTCTTCCGCCACTGGCAACCTCGCGCCAAACGTGGCACCCAGCGCTGCTACTCCAACCCCAGCCTGGGTTTGTTTGGTGACCTGGCCGCCCGTGCGCAGCATCAACCGTTTTCCACGCTGATGAGTGAGGGCCTGCTGACGAAGATGGGCCTGAAAAATACCTACCTTCAGGTTCCGGCCAGCGCCCAGGGGCTTTATGCCCAAGGGTATGACGCCGACGACAAGCCGGTGCGTGTAGGGCCCGGCCTCTACGCCGATGAGGCCTACGGCATCAAAACCAGCGCCAGCGACCTGCTGCGCTATGTGCGGTTGCACATGCAGCCGCAGGGCTTGCCACCGGCCCTGGTGAAAGCCACCGCCATTACCCAGCAGGGCTATTTCCAGGTTGGCGCCATGACGCAAGGCCTGGGCTGGGAACGCTACCCCTACCCGGTCACGCTGAGCACACTGATCGATGGCAACAGCCCACGGCTGATCCGCGAACCGCAGGCCACCACTCGCTTGCAGCCGGCCCTGCCCGCGCTACCGGCAGCCTGGTACAACAAGACCGGCGCCACCAACGGCTTCGGCGCGTACGCCGCGTTCGTGCCGGCAGAACAGCTGGCAGTCGTGCTGCTGGCCAATCGGAATTACCCCAACCAGGCGCGGGTGCAAGCCGCCTTCGACATCCTTTCCGGCTTATAACGCTCGCGTTGATTGTCGGACAAAACGACAGAATGTAGTGAGCAAAAATATTCACTACAAAATGGTTGACGCCGTTCATCGCGCTTGGGCATGATGAAGCCGTCTCCCCGATCGGGAGCGGTGGCAAGGGTGTTCCAGACGGCCTGCGCGGTAACGCAGGCCGTCCGTGGAGAGGGAAACTGTCCAAAAGGCAGCGTGAGAAAGCCCCTGTTGCGATGCTGCTGTAGCAGCCTTGGTAGTGCGCTACACCGTGATAGCGCCAACTGTGAAAATCACCTATGAATGGGTAATGGGGGCTTTATGATGAACTTGAACAACAATCCGACTATCGACCAATTGGCCCAGCTGTTCGCCGTGCGCAAGGACAGCCTTGACGACCATTTGCTGTGGGTTAGCCAAACCGGTGAAGTGCGCCTCGACCGCCTGCCACCGAACACCGTCGAAGATGAATTTGAAGAGCACCTGCCCAGCATGCGTGCCCGCTTCAAGGTCTACCGCCGTGGCCAAGGCTACGTCGGCAAGAAAGCCGCCGCCGACACCGAATTCGTTGGCCGCGTGCTGCAGACCCTGCAACAAGAATGGCCCGCTGCCCGTGAGCAGCAGGCAGTCAAGGTGATCGAACCGCTGAATTGAGGGTTCGCACCCTTACCAGAGCCCGGCCCGCATTGGCCGGGCTTTTTCATGCCTGGCGCCGCTGCAGACGGGTTTCCGGCAAAGGCAAAGCGCCTGTTGCCATCGCCCGGGCGCGGTCGACACCCCACACCAGCGCACGGGTCATGGTCTCGCCCGGCAGCGCAGGGTAATACTCCTCCAGCAACGCCCGCCCATCCCCGGCGTACAACCCCAGAAACAGCTGCGTCGCCCCCAGGCGCGACAAGCGCACCTGCACGTCCAGTGTGGTGCCGTCGCTGAGTGCTTCGTCGTGGCAGCGGCTGTGCAACTGTGCGTCGGCCCACTGCCAATAGGTTTCTTCCCTGACTCGCATGAGCATTCAATCCTCCGTTGCTGGAATGCCGCGTCAGAAAACCACAGACCGGGCCATCCGGCGAGCGCTACCGGGCAATACCATGAGGCGGATCAACGAATGGCAATAAAAACCCCGCCGTTGGGCGGGGCGTGCGCAGACGCGGGATCACTTCTTGAGCGGTACCCGCGGCATGAAGCGGCCTTTTTTGCTGCGCTGCAAATGTGCAGGCTGGAGCTGTTCGGAATCATCCAGCGTCATGTGGGCGAAACCCAGGCGAAATGCCGCCTGGCCGCAACGCACCTGGCTGTTGATCGGGAACGCGTCGTTCAGGTCTTCGAAAAAGGATTCGCTCATGCCCAGTCTCCCTCCAGTGGCGGTCGCGTCGGCAACCAGACAAGTTGCCCAGGGAACGCGGCCTGTGAAAGTGAGACTAGCTGGTCATTTGCGGACCGACCGGACAAGAACCTTGCAGCCGACCAATGGCAAAAGGCTTTACTTCAGGCGTACTGCCGTACCGGTGGCAAATACCACGACCATGCCACCCTGTACCGACGGCATGCTGATCTCAAAATCCACCCCCACTACCGCATCGGCTTGCAACTGTCGTGCCCGGGCCTTGAGTTCTTCAGTGGCCTGCTCTCGGGCCTCGCGCAGCGCGCTTTCCAGGGTTTGTGAGCGGCCACCGAAGAAGTCGCGAAACCGTGTAAAGAAATCGCGCACGAAGTTGATGCCCTGCACCGATTCGGAACTGACCACGCCCAGGTATTCGGCAATCGGACGGCCTTCGAGCTGGCTGGTGGTGGAAATGATCATGTATGCGCTCCGTTGGCCTGGCAAAAAGAGGCCGATTCTAACAGAGCGCAGGTCGGCAGATTTAAGCGCTTTACGCGTTGGCAGCCCGCAAACGCTGACCGATGCGCGCACCGAATACATTCACCAGCAGGCCGGCCATCACCAGCAATGCGCCCCAGCCCTGCGTAGCGGTCAGGCGCTCTCCCAGCAGTAACGCCGACGAACTCAGGCCAATCACCGGTACCAGCAGCGAGAACGGCGCCACTTTGCCTGCCGGGTGACGCGACAGCAACTTGCTCCACAGGCTGTAGCCGAGCATGGTGGCCACAAAGGCCAAATACGCCAGGGCCAGCACCGAACTCCAACTGATATTGGCCAAGGCATGGCCAATGCGCTCGGGGCCTTCCAGCCACCAGGACAGTGCCAGGAATGGCAGTGGCGGGATCAGCCCACCCCAGATCACCAACGCGACCAGGTCGACCGAGCCGAACCGCCGGGTAATGATGTTGCCCAGGCCCCACATTGCACCGCCACACAGGGTCAGCACCAACGCCAGCATGGGCACATGGCCGCCGTCTTCGCTGCCGATCAGTGCCAGGCCGCCGGCCGCCACCAGCAGCCCCAGCACGCTGGCCAGGCGCAGCCGCTCACCGAGAAACAACGCCGCAAAACCGAGGGTGAAGAAGGCTTGCGACTGCAGGATCAACGAAGCCAACCCTGGCGGCATGCCGCTGTACATGGCCTGAAACAGGAACGCGAACTGGCCCAGTGAAATGGTCGCACCGTAAGCGATCAGCCAGCGCCACGGCAGTTTCGGCCGCCTGACCAGCAAGATCGCCGGGAACGCCACCAGCAAGAAACGCAATGCCCCCAGCAACATCGGTGGCAGCCCGTCGAGGCCAACCTTGATGACCACAAAGTTGACGCCCCAGGCGACAATCACCACCAGGGCGATAAGCAGGTCCTTGAGTGGCATTGCGACTTCCTTCTGCAGGCTTTTTAGACATATTTCGTTACAGCATAACGGTATTCCTTGAGAAGGGACCAGCACAGTTTAAAGCAATGGTTGCACTACAGTGACTGTTCCGTCCGCCCGCTGTCGTTTGCACGACTAACCGCCAAATCAGCAAGCACAGGTTCAATCCTGATAACCAGGCGCCACCTTTTCCAACATTCGCAACAATGCCGCCCACGCCAATTGCAGCGCATCCGGGTCGGTCAGTTCCCCCTGCTTCAACCCTCTCCCCGGCGCGTTGAACTGCCGTTCGGTACGCACGCACACGTCGGTCGACGGCAATACCAGTTGCCCAGCACTTTGCGCCGCCAACTGGATCTCGCAAGCCTTCTCCAGGTAGTACATGCGCAAGAAGGCTTCAGCCACACTGCGCCCCGTGGTCAACAGCCCATGGTTGCGCAGCAGCATCACTGGCTTGTTGCCCAGGTCGGCCACCAGCCGTTGCTGTTCATCCATGTCCAGCGCGACGCCCTCGTAGGCGTGGTAAGCCACGTTGCCGTAAAACTCCATGGACATCTGGTTGACCGGCAGCAGGCCACATTCCAGTGCGGCCACCGCGCAGCCTGCGCGGGTGTGGGTGTGCAGCACGCACCGGGCATCCTCGCGGGCAGCGTGAATGGCACTGTGAATGACGAACCCGGCCGGATTGACCGGGTGACGAGCAGCCCCCACCGGCTGCCCCTGCAGGTCGATCCTCACCAGGCTGGACGCTGTGATCTCCTCGAACAGCAAGCCATACGGGTTGATCAGGAAATGGTGCTCCGGCCCAGGCAGGCGCAGGGAGATATGCGTGAAGATGAGATCGGTCATGCGAAAGTGCGCGATCAGCCGGTAGCAGGCAGCCAGCTCCCGACGCAGGCTTAGTTCCGTTGCAGTCATCTTGTTGCCCCTTTTCTGAAGGCTATTTGCTGGCCCAGGCGTTGAAGCGTTGCTCCAGTTCTTCGCCATGATCGACCCAGAATTCCACGTTCATGGCCAGCGCCCCCTGCAGGTTCTGCGGTGAAGTGGGTACCCAGTCGGCCAGCGCCGGGTCAAGCCTGGCCGCGGCTTGAGTATTGGTGGGCCCATAGGGGATCTGTTGTACATACCGCACCTGGGTATCCGGCTGATTGGCATAGGCAATCAGCCGCTTGGCCTGGTCGACATGCCGCGAGCCTTTGATGATCGCCCAATAGTCCATACCGTACAGGCTGCCAGGCCATACCACGGCCAACGGGCTGCCCTGCTGCGCCGCCACCGCAATTCTTCCGCTGTAGGTGGAGGTCATCACCACGTCACCGGCTGCCAGCCATTGCGCGGGTTGAGCGCCGGCGTCCCACCACTGGATATGGGGTTTGAGTTCGCTGAGTTTGGCGAAGGCCCGCTCGACGCCTGCCGGCGTGGACAATACCCGGTATACGTCTTCGACCTTGACCCCGTCAGCCAACAGCGCGAACTCCAGGTTGTACACCGCACGCTTGCGCAGGCCGCGCTTGCCAGGGTACTTGTCGACGTCCCAGAAGTCGGCCCACGACGCCGGCGCCTGGGCCAGCTTGCTGCGGTCGTAGGCAATAGCCACGCTCCAGACCAGCGCGGCCGACCCACAATCCTGTGCGGCTGCCGGGATCAGTTCGGCGGCATGGCCCAGGCGCTGCCAGTCCAGGTGCTCGTAGATCCCTTCGTCGCAGCCGCGCATCAAGTCAGGGCCTTCGATCTGCACCACATCCCAATCGACGTTGCCGGTGTCGGCCATGACCTGGATCCGCGCCATTTCGCCGTTGTATTCACTCTGGATCAGCTGGCTGCCGTCCTGGGCAATGAAGGGCTTGAAAATCGCCTCATCCTGGGCCTTCTGGCCCGCGCCGCCATAACCGACCACAACCATCTGCTGCGCAGCTTGCGCAGTGCCCAGGCCAAGGGCCAGCAAGGCTGCACAAAGGCCGGTCACACGTGGATATAGCTGCATCGTTGTTTCCTCCTGGCGGTGCCCGACGGGCCCGTTTTCTTGTTGTTTTGAGGTCACACCCTCGCCATGCGAGTGAGGAAAACCTAGACAGACACCAGTAAAAAAACAAGTTGATTTTTTACTACTGCTACACTTTGATAGAAAAATAACAACAACGTACCGGAGCCGCCTGTATGCAGACCGCCTTCCCACACCTGTTCGAGCCCTTGCAGATTCGCGGCAAACGTTTGAAAAACCGCATCATGTCCACCGGGCACGACACCTGCCTGCCCACCGACAACCTGGTCAACGACAAACTGATCGCCTACCAGCGCGACCGCGCTGCCGGCGGCGTCGGCCTGATCGTGCTGCAGGTCGCCGGGGTGCACGACAGTGCCCGCTACACCTCGCATGTGCTAATGGCCACGGACGATGCCTGCATCGACGGCTACCGCCAGCTAGCCGAGGCCTGCCACGCGCACGGCACCGTGGTGCTGTCGCAACTGTTTCACCCCGGGCGGGAGATCATGGAATCGGCAGACGGCCTGTTAGCGGTAGCCTACTCGGCCTCTGCGGTGCCCAATGAGCGCTTCCGGGTGATGCCACGGGCGCTGGACCAGGCAATGATCGACGAAATCGTCCAGGGCTATGCCGGCGCCGCACGCCGCCTGCACCAGGCCGGCCTGGATGGCGTCGAGGTGGTGGCCAGCCATGGCTACCTGCCCGCGCAGTTTCTCAACCCCCGGGTGAACATACGCAGTGATGGCTACAACGGTGACCTGGATCAGCGCCTGAGGTTCTTGCGCGAAGTGCTGGGCGCGGTGCGCGCCGCCACCGATGAGCAGTTCATCATTGGCCTGCGCATCAGCGCTGACGAGCGCGACAGCCAGGGTTTGAGCGAAGACGAGTCACTGGCTGCTGCCGTGGCCTTGCAGGGCCAGCTCGACTACCTGCATGTCGTCGCCGGTACCTCGGCCTCGCTGGGTGGCGCGGTCCATATCGTGCCACCGATGGCCATCGAACCGGCGTACCTGGCCCGCGAGGCTGGCACCTTCAAGCAACAACTGGCTATACCCCTGTTCGTCACCGGGCGCATCAACCAGCCCCAGGAAGCCGAGCTGATCCTGGCCCGCGGCCAGGCTGATGTGTGCGGCATGACCCGGGCGCTGATCTGCGATCCGTCGATGCCAGGCAAGACCGAACGCGGCCAGGTCGAAGACGTGCGCGCCTGCATCGCCTGCAACCAGGCATGCATCGGCCATTTCCATCGTGGTTTGCCCATTTCCTGCATCCAGCGCCCGGAAACCGGGCGTGAGTTGCAGTATGGGCAGCTCACGCCCACTTCCTCGCCCAAGCGCATAATGGTCGCCGGCGGCGGGCCTGCCGGCATGAAGGCCGCCGCCGTGGCCGCCGCGCGCGGGCACCAGGTCACGCTGTACGAGGCGGGCCCGCAGCTCGGTGGGCAGGTGCTGCTGGCCCAACTGCTGCCACGGCGCAGCGAGTTCGGTGGCGCCAGCACCAACCTTCAACGGGAAATGGCCCTGGCAGGTGTAGAAGTGGTGCGCAACACCCGGGTCGACCGCGCGCTGGTCGAACGTGAGCGCCCTGATCTGGTCATTGCCGCTACCGGCGCCACACCCTACTGGCCGGCGTTCGAGCGTACCGGCGAGCTTCAGGTAGTGGACGCCTGGCAAGTGCTGCGCAATGAGGTGAAACCGGGGCGTTCGGTGCTGGTGATCGACTGGCGCTGTGACTGGATAGGCCCCGGTATCGCCGAACGCCTGGTGCGCGAAGGTCATCAGGTCCAGTTGGCGGTCAACGGCACTCATTGCGGCGAGAGCCTGCCGCTTTATGTACGTGACCAACTGGCCGGCGAGCTGCATCGCCTGGGTATCCCTGTCACTCCATACGCACGCCTGTATGGCAGCGACGACAACACGGTGTATTTGCAGCACACCGCCAGCGGCGATCCGATGATCTTCGAAGGCATCGACACCCTGGTGCTGTGCATGGGGCATCTACCGCAAGACCACCTGGCCACTGAACTGGCAGGTGTGGTGGACGTACGGCGGATTGGCGACTGCCTGGCGCCGCGCACGGCCGAAGAAGCGATTCACGATGGCCTGACGGTTGCCTGGGCGCTCTGAGGCTGTACATACTGCGGCTTTTGCGATGGACCGACGCGCATGAGCCAACCCTCCCAGCCCACTGCCAGCGAACCCGGGGGCGCCGCGCCGCAGTTCCTCGGCACCCGCATCCGCGGCCTGCGCAAGCGCCGCGGCATGACCTTGGCGGAGCTGGCCGCGCACAGTGAACTGACCGCAGGCTACATCAGCCAGCTGGAGCGCAACCTCTCCTACCCGTCGATCCCGGCGCTGTTCAATATCGCCCGCAGCTTGGGCGTGACCATCCAGTGGTTCTTCGCCAGCGAAGCCACCACCGCGCCCGAAGACCAAGGCTTTGTGGTGCGGCGCAACAGCCGCCTGAGCGTGCATTACGAAGATGGCATCGTCGATCAACTGCTCACCCCCCAGCCCAACCGCCAGCTGGAGATGCTGCACTCACGTTTCCCGCCAGGTACCTACAGCCAGCAAAGCTACAGCCACGACGGTGAAGAAGCCGGTTACCTGCTCAGTGGCACGTTTGAACTGTGGGTAGGCGAGCGGCATTTCCAGCTGAGTGAAGGCGACAGCTTCAGCTTCTCGAGCCAGGAACCCCATCGCTACGGCAACCCCGGTGATGTGGATGCCGTGGTGATCTGGGTGATCACGCCACCAACCTTCTGAAGCACTCCGGCAAGCACTGGTAACACCGTTGACCGGCAATACGGTCTACCTTGTCCACCGAACTTCAAAGGAGCACAACCATGAAGCAGATCCTGATCATTGGTGCGGGCTTTGCCGGCCTGTGGAGCGCACTCAGCGCCATCCGCCAGCTTGACCTCAACGGCAGCAAGGGCGTCGAGGTCACCTTGCTCGCGCCCCAGGCTGAGCTGCATGTGCGTCCGCGCTTCTACGAGCCAGACGTGCATACCCTGGCCGCACCCCTGCAGGCGCTGTTCGACGCTGTCAATGTCCGTTTCGTGCAGGGCACGGCATACCACATCGATGAAGCGGCACGTCGCGTGGGCTATCGCACCCGCAGCGGCACTCGCTGCACCCTGCCCTACGACCGTCTGATAATGGCCTGCGGCAGTGAGCTTGAGCGCCCTGACATGGTCGGCATCGAGCATGCCTTCGACGTCGACAAGCTCGACAGCGCCGCACGCCTGGAAACCCACCTGAAGTCACTGGCCAGCCTGCCGAACACGCCGGCACGCAATACCGTAGTGGTAGCCGGGGGCGGTTTTACCGGCATCGAGACGGCCACCGAACTGCCGGCCCGCTTGCGCGCGATACTGGGTGAAGACGCCGCGTTGTGCGTAGTGGTAATCGACCGCGGCGCCAGGATTGGCGCAGCCCTGGGTGACGGCATCCGCCCAGCCATCGAGCAGGCATGCGAGGCCCTGGGCGTGGAGTGGGTTTGCGGTGCCACAGTAGTTTCGGTAGACCCTGCCGGTGTGCAGCTGGACAACGGCCAGCGTATCGACGCCAGCACAGTGGTCTGGACGGTTGGCTTCAAGGCCAACCCGCTCACCGAACAGATCAGCGGCGAGCGCGACAACCGGGGCCGCTTGCATGTCGATGGCAACCTGAAGGTCAAGGGCAATGATGCCGTGTATGCCGCGGGAGACGTGGCTTACGCCACCTGTGACGCGCTTGGCAACCCTGCAATGATGTCGTGCCAGCATGCGATTCCGCTGGGGCGCCACGCAGGCAACAATGCCGCGGCCGAGCTGATTGGCGTGGCACCGATGGCTTACAGCCAGCCCAAGTACGTGACCTGCCTGGACCTGGGGGCTTGGGGCGCGGTGTACACCGAAGGATGGGACCGTGAGGTTTCGCCACCGGAGGACAAGGCCGAAGCCAAGGCGTTGAAGCGCCAGATCAATTCAGTGTGGATTTATCCGCCAGCGGCTGACCGTGCAGCAGCCTTGGCAGCCGCTGATCCGCTTATTCCGGTAGCCTGAACGCTTCTACGGGTTGGAGTGGCCTCGTCTCTCGACAGGGCCACGCTTGCAACCCACCGCTCCCTTGATCAGGCAGCCGCAAACAGCTCGTTGGCAATCTGCGCCTGTGCAGCATCGATCGCCTGGCTGCGCTGCTCCGGGCCGTAGGCCAGGCCGTGGGCCCGGACAATTTCCAGGTCGGTAATACCAATGAAGCCCAGGAACACTTTCAGGAAGTCTTCATGCCCGGCGCCAGTCGGCTGGCCAGCGTGCAGGCCACCCGCAGTGGAAACCAGCACCACTTTCTTGTTGCCGCACAGGCCTTGCGGGCCGGCTTCGGTGTAGCTGAAGGTCTTGCCGGCGACGGCCACACGGTCAATCCAGGCTTTCAGCTGGGTCGGCACGGTGAAGTTGTACATTGGCGCGCCAATCACCACGGCATCGGCAGCCAGAAACTCTTCGAGCGTCTCGGCGCTCAGCTTGGCTTCGAAAGCCTGGGCTGCGTCGCGTACGTCTTCAGGGGTGCCTGCAGCGACCAGGGTGGCGGCGGAGAAGTGGGCAATGGCATCGGCAGCCAGGTCGCGGTAAACCACCTCAACGCTGGGGTCTGCAGCCTTCCAGGCTTCGACCACTTCGCGGCTCAGCTGACGCGAGGCGGAATTGTCGCCCAGGATGCTCGAATCGATGTGCAACAGTTTCATGGGACTCTCCTGTGAGTGAAGACCGCATCTGTGGGCGATCACGATGGGGAGAATCCTATCGAAGTGATCAATAGCTGATAAGTAAGCAAAAATGCGTTAGTTTGTCCCACAGATGGAACAGTGAGACATGCCCATGCAAGACCTCAACGACCTCTTCTACTTTGCGCGCGTCGTCGAAGCCGGCGGATTCGCCGCCGCCGGGCGCCAGCTGGGTATCCCCAAGTCGCGCCTGTCGCGGCGTATCGCCGAGCTTGAAGAGCGCCTGGGCACACGCCTGTTGCAGCGCACCACACGGCAACTCAAGCTCACCGCAGTAGGTGAACGTTACTTGCATCATTGTCAGGCCATGCTGCTGGAGGCCGAAGCCGCCGACGAAACCGTGGCCAGCATGAGCAGTGAACCGCGTGGGCGTTTGCGGGTTTCCTGCCCGGTGGCACTGGCACACGCCTTCCTGCCGGATGTGATCAGCCGCTTTCTCGAGCAGTACCCGCTGGTGCAACTGGACATGGTATTGCTCAACCGCCGGGTCGACCTGATTTCCGAAGGCATTGACGTAGCGTTGCGCGTACGCGACCTGGGCGACGAAGACCCGGCCCTGGTCACCCGCCGCCTGCGCCAGGCACAAATGCAACTGGTGGCTGCACCCGGTTTTGCCGACCACATTCGCGAACCGGGCGAGCTGGCATCTTTGCCCGTGCTGGGCGCAGCCGAAGCGGACCGGCTGGTACACTTCCGCCTGTTCGGCCCCCATGGCAAGCAGCAGGAAATAGCGCTGGAGCCACGCTTGGCGATCGATGATTTCGTAGTACGTAACGCTGCTGTACGTGCCGGGCTGGGGTTCACTGCGCTGCCCAGCATGTTCTGTGAAGAGGAACTGGAACGCGGCGAACTGGTGCGCCTGCTGCCAGACTGGTCGCTGCCGGGGGGCTACCTGCAGGCGGTTTACCCACACCGGCGCGGCCTGCTGCCTGCGGTCCGGGTGTGGATCGATCACCTGGCGGCGTCATTCGAGGCTTGTGGAGAGCGGTATGTCTGAACGGAAGATGAGCGAGGCCCAGGTGGCGGCATTTTGCCTGAGCCTGCCGGGGGCGCGGGAAGACTACAAATGGGGCGGCATCCGAGTGTTTTCGGTGGCAGAAAACAAGATGTTCGCGGTGCTCGACCTGGCGGGTGCCGGGTTGTCGTTCAAGGTAGCCGACGAGCTGTTTCTGGGTTATTGCGATCGCCCCGGGATACGTCCGGCGCCGTACCTGGCGCGGGCGCGATGGGTCAGCATGGCGCCGCCCTACCCCATGGGGCGTGATGAACTGTGTGATGTGTTGCAGCGGTCGCACCAGCTGGTAGTGCGTCGGTTGCCCAAGCGGTTGCAGGTGGGGTTGGTCATGTGATCTACCTGTACCGGCCCTTTCGCGGCATTACCCGCGAAGAGGCCGGCACAACTGCACATCAACCAAGGGGCAGATAACGCCCGTCAAGAAACAGCCAGTCTGCCCAGAACACCTGGTGCAGCAGCACAATCCCCCAGCACACCAACTGGAACGACACCTTGCGGGTCTTGTGCCGAAACAGCTGCTGCGCCAACAGCGCCCCTGGCCAACCACCGAGCAACTCGCTGGCATGCAGCACTTTCTCGGGTGTACGCCAGGTTTGGTTACGGGCCTGCTGCTTGTCCTGCCAATACAGCAACAGGCTGATCAGGCTCATGGCCGGGTACAACGCCAACGGCCACCAGGCCTGATCGTTCCAGGCCATGCGCGCCGCCCCCAGGCCGGGCAACAGGCAAAGCACGCCCAACAGCAGCAGCTTCAGGCGCACATTGCGCACACCTTCAGCCCGTTGCCCACGCAGCGCCTCAGCCATGTGCCGTGGACCAGTCGACCCAACCGAACTGCCAGGTCGCCAGAATGAACAGGCCGAACACAATGCGATACCAGGCAAATGCCGCGTAGCTATGGTTGGCAATGAACTTGAGCAACGCCCGTACGGCAATCATGGCGAAGATGAACGAGGTCACGAAGCCGAGCGCGAACACTGGCAGATCGCCGGGCTGGAACAAGTCACGGTATTTGTAGCCCGAATACACCGCCGCACCGACCATGGTCGGCATTGCCAGGAAGAACGAGAACTCGGTCGCTGCCTTGCGCGACAGGCCGAACAGCAGGCCACCGATAATGGTCGAACCGGAGCGCGACGTGCCCGGGATCATCGCCAGGCACTGGATGAAGCCTATTTTCAGCGCATGGCTCCAGCGCATGTCGTCCACATGGTCCACCTCCACACGGTGCTCACGGCGCTCGGCCCAGAGCATGATGACGCCACCCACCACCAGTGCCGCCGCCACGGTGACGGGGTTGAACAGGTATTCGTGAATAAGGTCGGCGAACAGCACACCCAGGACCACCGCCGGCATGAACGCCAGCAGCAGGTTGCCCGTGAAGCGGCGCGCCTTGGGCTGGTGGGTCAGGCCGAAGACCACTTCGAAAATCTTGCTGCGAAACTCCCACACCACCGCCAGGATCGCCGCCAGCTGAATGATGATGTTGAAAGCCATGGCCCGTTCGCCGCCAAAACCGATCAAGTCGGCGACGATAATCTGGTGACCGGTACTGGAGATCGGCAGAAACTCCGTCAGCCCTTCGACCACGCCTAAGATGATTGCCTGGAAGGCAGTCCAAAAATCCATCATTCCCCCGGATGGAGCGCTGCTTGTCGCAGGCCCCTTGTTCTTGATTTGCTTGAAATTGCCTTACACGGCCCGGCTGTTTTACAGCGACTGTTGGGCGCAACGCCAGTAGAAAAGTTCACGCCTGTTAAAGGTTTCATCTTGCGCGGCCGAAATCCTGACAGAGCCCCTTGGCAATCGCTTTACCCGACCCGTTGCAGACTATCACCAACATAGCACTTAGCCATTAGTCGAGTGTGGGCTCGCTGCAAAGCATGCTTCGATGCACCTTAATAAAAAGAACAATGCGGGAGCTGATGGATGAACACTTTGAGATCGATGTCAATCAGTCAGCGCCTGTGGCTGATCCTTGTGGTGGCGGTGGCCATGCTGGTGGTACTGGGCCTGCTGATGCTGCGGCAGATCCATGGCGACCTGTACCAGGCCAAGGCAGAGAAAACCCGCCATGTGGTGCAAACCGCCGCGGGTGTGCTGGCCTATTACCAAGGCCTGGAAGCTGCCGGCACGCTCAGCCGCGAAACCGCCCAGCAACAGGCGCTGCAAGTAGTGCGCGCGCTGCGCTACGACCATGACGACTATTTCTGGATCAACGACCTGGGGCCGAAGATGATCATGCATCCGGCCAACCCCAAGCTCGACGGCCAGGACCTTTCCGCCATCCGCGACCCCGATGGTTTCGCCGTGTTCAACGAAATGGTCGCCCTTGCCCGCCAGCAGGACGCCGGCCCGGTCAACTATCGCTGGCCCAAGCCCGGCGCCAGTGAGCCGGTAGCCAAGACCTCGTATATTCAGTTGTTCAAGCCGTGGGGCTGGATCATCGGTTCGGGCGTGTACGTCGATGACGTGCAGGCCGAATTCGCTCGCCAGTTGCGCGACGCTTCGCTGGTTGGTGTGGGCATTGCCCTGCTGATGGCGCTGGTGGTCATGCTGATCGCCCGCAGCATCGCCCGCCCGCTGCAGGAAGCGGTACAGGCGATGGGCAACATCGCCAGCGGCGAAAGCGACCTGACCCGGCGCCTGGACACCCATGGCAGCGACGAGATCACCCACCTGGGCGAGCACTTCAACCGTTTCAACGGCAAACTGCAAGGTGTCGTCGGCCAGCTGCAAGGCGCGGCCCACGCATTGGCCCAGTCCGCCGGGCACGTCGGTGACAATGCGGGTGCCGCACAACAGCGCAGTGCCCAGCAATCGTTACAGATGGACCAGGTGGCCACTGCAGTCAATGAGGTGACCTACGCCGTGCAGGACGTGGCCAAGACCGCTGAACAGGCCGCCGGAGAAATGCGGACGGCACAACAACAGGTGACGCACGGCCAGCAGGCCATCCACGGCAGCCTGGCGCAGATCGACCGCCTGTCGGTGACCATCGATGAGGCCGTACAGGTAATCCGCGACCTGGCCGGCCACAGCACGCGCATCGGCGGCGTGCTGGACGTGATTCGTTCCATTGCCGAACAGACCAACCTGCTGGCGCTGAATGCCGCCATCGAGGCGGCACGGGCTGGCGAGCAAGGCCGGGGCTTTGCCGTGGTCGCCGACGAGGTGCGGCTGCTGGCCCAGCGTACAGCACAATCGACGGCCGAGATTCATACCATGATCGAGCACCTGCAGAGTCAGTCGGACGCTGCGGTCAAGGCCATAGACACCAGCAGCGAGGCATCGCGCCAGACTGTCGAACAAGCCCGCGAGGCCGGCGCCAGCCTGGACGCCATCAACCAGGTGCTGAACAACCTCACCGCATTGAATGCCTCCATTGCCAGCGCTACCTTGCAGCAGTCGCATGTGGTCGAAGAGATCAACCGCAATGTGCTGGATACTGCCGGGTTGTCGCAGCAGACCGCCGATGCGGCGCGTCAGTCCAGCGATGCCGGGGTGGCATTGGGGCGGTTGAGCGAAGAGCTGGAGCAGTTGTTGCGGCAGTTCCGGGTCTGAGAACAAGCCCTTTGTGGGTGCGGGCATGCCTGCTCCAGCAGGTATCGCGTGACCTTGAAGCCTGCGCTGCACCTGTGGGAGCTCTGTCTTGCTCAATTTCTGAAAGCTGGCGCGATTGG
>NZ_JBICMC010000099.1:0-74759 GCF_043106005.1 Pseudomonas sp. GLN_2
TCGGCAGCGAAGCTGAGATCCTAGGGGCGCTTCGCACCCCATTCGCGACACAAGGCCGCTCCCACAAAAAGCCGAGCAGTTGTCAGGCCAACGGCCGGCTATGGGGAAACAGCAGGTCGATAAAACGCTCGGCCGTGGGCTGCGGTTCATGGTTGGCCAGGCCAGCACGTTCGTTGGCCTCGATGATCACGTACTCCGGCTGCCCGGCATCGCGCACCATGAAGTCCAGCCCAACCACCGGAATTTCCAGTGCCCGTGCCGCCCGCACGGCAGCGTCGGCCAGCACCGGGTGCAGGCGTTCGGTGACGTCTTCCAGGGTGCCGCCGGTGTGCAGGTTGGCCGTGCGCCGCACGGCCAGGCGCTGGCCGGCCGGCAACACGTCGTCATAGCCAACGCCTGCTGCGCGCAAGGTGCGCTCGGTTTCGTCGTCCAGCGGAATGCGGCTTTCACCACCGGTGGCGGCCTGGCGGCGACGGCTCTGGGCTTCGATCAACTGGCGTACACTGTGCTTACCGTCGCCCAGCACCTGCGCTGGGTGGCGGATGGCCGCGGCCACCACCTCGTAGCCGATCACCACGATGCGCAGGTCGAACCCGGCATGGAAGCTTTCCAGCAGCACGCGGCTGTCGAACTGGCGGGCATGCGCCACGGCACGGGTGATGTCGTCGATGCAGGTCAGGTTCACCGCCACGCCCTGGCCTTGCTCGCCATCGACCGGCTTGACCACCACCGCGCCATGCTCTTCCAGAAACGCCAGGTTGTCATCGGCATTGCCCGCCAGCTGTTGCGCGGGCACCTGCAGCCCAGCGTTGTGCAGGGCGTGCTGGGTCAGGCGTTTGTCCTGGCACAGGGTCATGGTCACGGCACTGGTCAGGTCGCTGAGCGATTCCCGGCAGCGAATGCGCCGCCCGCCCAGGCTCAGGGTGAACAGGCCGCCAGCGGCGTCATCGACCTGCACTTCGATGCCCCGGCGTAGCGCCTCGTCGACGATGATGCGAGCGTAGGGGTTGAGGTCGGCTTGCGGGCCAGGCCCGAGGAACAGTTGCTCGTTGATACCGTTCTTGCGCTTGACTGCGAAGGTGGGCAGGTTGCGAAAACCCAGTTTCTGGTAAAGGCGCTTGGCCTGGCGGTTGTCGTGCAGCACCGACAGGTCCAGGTAGGCCAGGCCACGGCTCATGAAGTGTTCGATCAGGTGGCGCACCAACACTTCACCCACGCCGGGGCGGGTGCAGTGTGGGTCCACCGCCAGGCACCACAGGCTGCTGCCATGCTCGGGGTCATCGAACGCCTTGGTGTGGTTCAGGCCCATGACGCTGCCGATAACCGCGCCGCTGTCTTCGTCCTCTGCCAGCCAGTACACCGGGCCACCCAGGTGCCGGGGGGTAAGCAGCTCGGCGTCGACCGGGAGCATCCCGCGCGCCTGGTACAGCGTGTTGATCGCCTGCCAGTCGGCGGGGTTCTGTGCCCGGCGCACGCGGAAGCCGCGAAATACCCGCTGCGCCGGGCGGTAGTCGGTGAACCACAGGCGCAGGGTGTCGGATGGGTCGAGGAACAGCTGCTGGGGGGCCTGGGCCAGCACCTGCTGCGGTGCGGCCACGTACAGGGCGATGTCGCGTTCGCCCGGGTGCTCGTCGAGCAGATCCTCGGCCAGGGAAGCCGGGTCGGGGTAGGTGTGGCCTATCAACAGCCGGCCCCAGCCGCAGTGCACGGCACGCGGTTGGTCGTGGGGCTGGCTGCCGTCGCCGGCCAGGCGCGCCTGCAGGCGCTCGTAGGACGGCGCCTGGCCGCGCAGCAGGCGCTGACCATAAGCGATTTCATGGGCTTTCATCGGTCAGATTCCTTGTTCGCTCAGCCACAGGTTCAGCGCCGCCAGTTGCCACAGCTTGGAACCGCGCAATGGCGTCAGCTGGCCGTGTGGGTTGCTCAGCAGGCGGTCGAGCATGGCCGGGTTGAACAACCCTCGGTCCTGGCTGGGGTCGGTCAACAGTTCGCGTACCCAGCCCAACGTGGCACCTTCCAGATGCTTCAGGCCCGGTACCGGGAAGTAACCCTTCTTGCGGTCGATCACCTCATGCGGGATCACCCGTCGCGCCGCCTGCTTGAGCACCTGCTTGCCGCCGTCGGGCAGCTTGAAGCGTGCGGGAATGCGTGCCGACAGTTCCACCAGGCGGTAATCGAGGAACGGCGTACGCGCCTCCAGGCCCCAGGCCATGGTCATGTTGTCCACCCGCTTGACCGGGTCGTCGACCAGCATCACGGTGCTGTCCAGGCGCAGGGCCTTGTCCACGGCAGCCGGTGCGCCGGGGCGCGCGAAGTGTTCGCGCACGAAGTCGCCGGCAGCGTCGGTTTCCAGCAGCCAGGGGGCTTGCACGGTGTCGCGGTATTCGGCGTGGCTGCGGTCGAAGAAGGCGTCACGGTAGGCCGCATAGGCATCGTCGGCACCGTCCACCTGCGGGTACCAGTGGTAACCGGCGAACAGCTCATCGGCACCCTGGCCGCTTTGTACGCCTTTGCAGTGTTTGGCCACTTCCCGCGACAGCAGGTAGAACGCGATGCAATCGTGGCTGACCATCGGTTCGCTCATGGCGCGGAAGGCGGCCGGCAGTTGGTCGATGATTTCGTGTTCGGCAATGCGCAACTGGTGGTGACGGGTGCCGTAGTGCTTGGCGATCAGGTCCGAATACTGGAACTCGTCGCCGCGCTCGCCGCCGGCATCTTCAAAGCCGATGGAGAAGGTCGACAGGTCGTCAACGCCCACTTCGCGCAGCAAGCCGACCAGCAGGCTGGAATCGACGCCGCCCGACAGCAACACACCCACATCGACGGCTGCCCGCTGGCGGATGGCTACGGCGTCGCGGGTGGCGTCGAGCACGCGGGTGGTCCAGCCTTCCAGGTCCAGTTCACGCTCGTCGGGGTGGGGGCCGTAGTGCAGTTGCCACCAGACCTGGCGTTCCACTTCGCCATGCCGGTCGATGCGCATCCAGGTGCCAGGCTCCAGCTTCTGCACGTTGGCCAGCAGGGTGCGCGGTGCCGGTACCACGGCGTGGAAGTTCAGGTAGTGGTTGAGGGCCACCGGGTCGAGCATCGGGTCGATGTCGCCGCCCTTGAGCAGTGCCGGCAGGGTCGAGGCAAAGCGCAGGCGCTCGCCGTTGCGCGACAGGTACAGGGGTTTGACGCCCAGGCGGTCGCGGGCCAGGAACAGGCGCTGGTTGTCGCGCTCCCAGATGGCCAGGGCAAACATGCCGTTGAGCTTGGGCAGCAGCGCCGCGCCCCAGGCGTGGTAGCCCTTGAGCAGCACCTCAGTGTCGCCGTCGGACCAGAAGCTGTAGCCCAGCGCCTGCAGTTCCTCGCGCAGCTCGGGGAAGTTGTAGATGGCGCCGTTGAAGGCCAGCGACAGGCCCAGCGTATTGTCGACCATCGGCTGCGCCGAGCCGTCGGACAGGTCCATGATCTTCAACCGCCGGTGGCCAAGGGCAATCGGCCCCTGGCTATGGAAGCCCCAGGCATCCGGGCCACGCGGGGCCAGGTGATGGGTAATGCGCTCTACCGCAGCCAGGTCGGCTGGGCGAGGGGCTTGGTCGATGGGGGTGAAACGTAACTCTCCTGCTAATCCGCACATAAGTCCTTACCGGTTTTTCCGTTGGGGAGGTGATGCCCCGGATTAGGGCACCTTAAGGAACTGACCTATGTGCTTTTCGAGAGTTTTAGAATGTTTGGTTATATGTGGCCGAGCAGGCGACCCGATGCAATCATTTCCCCCGGATCAACCGGCGCAATCCAAACCGGTTCGGATGACACGCCTGCGCCACTGCCCGCGGCAATGGCAGCGGTTCCCCACATACCCAGGCCGCAACCAGCTCGCCACTCAACGGCGCCGTGATCAACCCGCGTGAGCCATGCCCGCTGTTCACATACAACCCGCCCAGCCAAGGGCAGGGCACATCCGGTACTTGCCGCGCATCCCGGCCCAGTACTGCATAGGCTTCGGCAAACGCCTGCGCGTCGGCGATGGGGCCGACGATCGGCAGGTAATCCGGGCTGGTGCAACGGAACGCAGCACGTCCCTGCAATTGCTCGGGGTCCAGTTCAGCCACAGCCAGCCGTTGCGCCAGATCGACGGAAATTTCGTCCAGCAGCGACAGGTTGCCCTGATGCTCGGCTACCGTCGGCGCAAGGTCTTCGCTATGGAAGTCAAAACTGGCGCCCAGTGTATGTTCACCCTCGCGCGGCGGTGCCACATAGCCTTCCGCGCACACCACGGTGCGCAGTGCCTCGCTGCTGGCGGTGGCCGGCAAGCGGGTGATCTGCCCACGGATGCGCTTGAGTGGTAACTGCGCGCAAGGTTCGAAGCGCAGCACATCCGCCGCGCCGGCCAGGACCACCACTGGAGCGCGGGCTAACAGCTGGTCGCCAGCCCAGGCTTGCCACTGTTCATCCACTTTGCGCAGTTCGAGCACTTCCTGGTGCGTCACCAAATGAATACCAGGGTGCTGCAACTGCTGCTGGCACAGCGCCGGCGGGTGCACCCAGCCACCTTCGGGGTAGAACAACCCGCCGCCAGGCAACGCCACGCCGGCGATGGCTTCGGCCTCGGCGCGCGCCAGGCAGTGCAACAAGCCGGGGTCGAAGGCGGCAGCCAGCTTGCCCTGGCGTTCGGCCTCCTTGCTGTCGAAGGCCAGTTGCAGCACCCCGCAGGCATCCCAGTCACGGCCACGCTGCAAGCGCTGCAGCTGACGCCGGGTGTAGCCGAACCCGGACAGGATCATCTGCGACAGCGCGGTGCCATGGGCAGACAGCTTGAGGTACAGCACCCCTTGCGGGTTGCCCGAAGCCTCCTGGGCGGGGGCTTCGTGGCGCTCCAGCACGGTAACCTGCCAGCCGCGCCGGGCCAGGCTGGCGGCGCTGCTGCTGCCGGCAAGTCCGGCACCGATCACCAGCGCCTCGCGCGGCCCCTGTGTCACCGCGGGGCGCGCGTACCAAGGCGCGCATGGGCCGGGCAGGGGGCCGACGTAGGCGCCGCTCATCACCTCCCACTTCTTGCCGATGCCTGGCACCTTCTTCATGGCGAAGCCGGCTTCGACCAGGCTGCGACGTACCCAGCCGGTGGTGGTGAAGGTACCCAGCACCGTGCCCGGATGCGATAGCCGGGCCAGTTGCGCAAACAGCTCCGGGGTCCACATGTCGGGGTTCTTGGCGGGGGCGAAGCCGTCGAGGAACCACACATCGATCTGCGCATCGAGTTGCGGCAGCTGTTCCAGCACATCGCCTATCAACAGGGTCAGGGTGACCCTGCCATCGGCGAAGGTGAACTGCTGAAAGCCCGGGTGCACCGCCACGTATTGCTCCAGCAGCGGCTCGGTATAGGCGGCCAGTTCAGGCCACAGGCGCACTGCGCGGGCCATGTCGGCGTGGTCGAGGGGGTACTTCTCGACGCTGACGAAGTGCAGGCGCGCGTCGCTGTGTGCGTGCTGGTCGAACAGCTGCCAGGCGCAGAAAAAATTCATGCCGGTGCCAAAACCGGTTTCGCCGATCACCGTGCAGGCATGCGGCGCCAGGTGGGCAAAACGTTCGGCCAGGCGGGTCTGGCCGAGGAACACGTGCTTGGTTTCTTCGATGCCTTCGTTGACTGCGAAATAGACGTCGTCATAGTGCCGCGAATGGGGGCGGCCCTGGTCGTCCCAGTCGATCTGGGCGTGCTGGAGGAGGGTGGGCATGGTGGGCTCGGTTGCAGCGGATGGCGGGATTTTATGCCATCCGGCTGAGCTGTGGGAGCGCGTTCATTGGTGAAGAGGCCCGCACAGCCCGAAATGAAATCCGCTAGTCTTGTTTATCCATTGAAGGAGCCAGTGCATGTTCGAATCTGCCGAAATCGGCCACAGCATCGACAAGGAGGCTTACGACGCCGAGGTACCCGCTTTACGCGAGGCCCTGCTCGAAGCCCAGTACGAACTCAAGCAGCAGGCGCGGTTTCCGGTGATCGTGCTGATCAACGGCATTGAAGGCGCCGGCAAGGGTGAGACGGTAAAACTGCTCAACGAGTGGATGGACCCGCGCATGATCGATGTGCTCACCTTCGACCAGCAGACCGACGAAGAGCTGGCCCGCCCACCCGCCTGGCGCTATTGGCGGGCCTTGCCACCCAAGGGGCGGATGGGTGTGTTCTTTGGCAACTGGTACAGCCAGATGCTGCAGGGACGGGTGCACGGAGTGTTCAAGGATGCCGTGCTCGATCAGGCCATTACCGGTGCCGAGCGCCTGGAGGAGATGCTATGCGATGAAGGTGCGCTGATCATCAAGTTCTGGTTCCACCTGTCCAAGAAGCAGATGAAGGCACGGCTGAAATCTCTCAAGGACGACCCGCTGCACAGCTGGAAGATCAGCCCGCTGGATTGGCAGCAGTCGCAAACCTACGACCGCTTCGTGCGCTTTGGTGAGCGCGTGCTGCGTCGCACCAGCCGCGACTACGCGCCATGGCACATCATCGAAGGGGTAGACCCGAATTACCGCAGCCTGGCGGTGGGGCGCATTCTGCTGGAAAGCCTGCAAGCCGCGCTGGCCAATAATCCCAAGGGCAAGCACCAGGGCAACGTGGCCCCGCTGGGCCACAGCATCGACGACCGCAGCCTGCTTGGCGCCCTGGACATGACCTTGCGCCTGGACAAGGCCGACTATCAGGAACAGTTGATCACCGAACAGGCCCGTCTGGCCGGCCTGCTGCGTGACAAGCGCATGCGCCGGCACGCCCTGGTGGCGGTGTTCGAAGGTAATGACGCCGCCGGCAAGGGGGGCGCCATCCGCCGGGTGGCGGCAGCGCTGGACCCGCGGCAGTACCGTATCGTGCCGATTGCCGCGCCGACCGAAGAAGAGCGCGCCCAGCCGTACCTGTGGCGGTTCTGGCGGCACATCCCGGCACGGGGCAAGTTCACCATCTTCGACCGCTCCTGGTATGGCCGGGTGCTGGTGGAGCGGGTGGAAGGCTTCTGCAGCCCCGCTGACTGGATGCGTGCCTACAGCGAGATCAACGACTTTGAAGAGCAGTTGGTGGATGCTGGCGTGGTGGTGGTCAAGTTCTGGCTGGCGATCGACCAGCAGACCCAACTGGAGCGCTTCGAAGAGCGTGAGCAAATTCCGTTCAAGCGCTACAAGATCACCGAGGATGACTGGCGCAACCGCGACAAGTGGGACGAATACTCCCAGGCGGTGGGCGACATGGTCGACCGCACCAGCAGCGAGATTGCCCCTTGGACGCTGGTGGAGGCCAATGACAAGCGCTGGGCGCGGGTGAAGGTGGTGCGCACCATCAACCAGGCGCTTGAGGCGGCGTTTGCCAAGCACAAGAAATAGCCGAAGGTGAGGTTGCCTGTTCTGGCCTCTTCGCGTGTAAACCCGCTCCTACGAGGGATCGCGCGGTGAGCTGCGCCCCGGATGTTGGACAAAAAATCCAACACCGGGGCGCAGCTCACCCTCCCGTAGGAGCGGGTTCACCCGCGAAAGGGCCAGAACAGGCAACACCTCCCCCCAGCCATGCCCCAAAAGAATGACCTGATGAATTCTTTTCTCGGCACTCTCCACCGTCCCCGTCCTCCAACCCCGTAGAATTCAACAACCCCCACCACGGGCTTGATCGAGGATTTTATGCACACCACTTCTGGCCGCTGGGGCTATGGGCTGTTCCTGGCACTTCTGACGGCGCTGCTCTGGGGCATCCTGCCGATCAAGCTCAAGCAGGTACTGCAAGTGGTCGATCCGATCACTGTCACCTGGTACCGCCTGCTGGTCTCCGGCGGCCTGCTGTTCGCCTGGCTGGCGGCTCAGCGGCGTTTGCCGTCCATACGCAAGCTTGCGCCCAGGGGCAGGGGCCTGGTGCTGGTTGCGGTGCTCGGCCTGATGGGCAACTACGTGCTCTACCTGATCGGTCTCAAACTGCTTAGCCCAGGCACCGCACAACTGGTGGTACAGATCGGCCCGGTGTTGTTGCTGGTGGCCAGCGTGTTCGTGTTCCGCGAGTGCTTCAGTGTGGGGCAGGGCGTGGGCCTGTTGGTGCTGCTGGCAGGGTTTGGCCTGTTCTTCAACCAGCGCCTGGAAGAGCTGCTGACTTCGCTGGGTACCTACACCACCGGCGTGTTGACCATTTTGCTGGCGACCAGCATCTGGGTGTTCTACGCCCTGAGCCAGAAGCAGTTGCTGACCGTGTGGCACTCGCAGCAGGTGATGATGGTGATCTACCTCAGCTGCGCTGCGTTGCTGACACCTTGGGTGCACCCGCTGGAGGCCTTGCAACTGACCCCGGTGCAAGGCTGGCTGCTGCTGGCCTGTTGCCTGAACACCCTGGTGGCTTACGGCGCGTTCGCCGAAGCGCTGGCGCACTGGGAGGCGTCGCGGGTAAGTGCCACGCTGGCGCTGACCCCGCTGGTGACCTTTGTTGCGGTAGCGCTGGCAGCATGGGTGTGGCCTGAGTATGTGCATGCCGAGGACATCAACGCCCTGGGTTATGTGGGGGCGGTCACGGTAGTGTTCGGTTCGGCGCTGGTAGCGCTGGGGCCCTCGCTGGTGGCCAGCTGGCGGGCGCGTCGAGAACGAGGTCAGCGCGCATACTCATCGGAGGGCTGACCTAGCATTTTTGCTAGTTGCGAGCTTTTTGCTATTTGAATCAAATGTGCATAAAAGTTCGCGGAGTAAGGGTGATGAAGGCTCATGCGTTTGTGCATCCGGGTATAAAGGTCAATGTGAATTACCTTGAGCAATTCGTGCGTCATAATTTGCATCGTGAACCTTGGAAGAGTGCCAGTGAAAAAGTACTGAATGACTATTTGAAAAGAGCAGATAAAGACTGGGTTCCGAAGCCGCGCGCTGTAGTGGATTGCGGAGCTTATAGCCAGCCGGATTGTGGGTGTACTGATCAAACCCGAGATGGTCAGGCTGCCTATGCGCAGGCATTGCTCTGGGTGATCATGGGGGACGAGGAATATGCAGCTACTGCCATCAAAATCCTAGACGCATGGTCTAGAGAATTTACCGGAGGACATATCGGCGAAAATGCACGCCTTCAGGCATCGTGGGCAGCGTGCTTATTCATCAGTGCTGCGGAAATCCTTGCTCATACTGCGTCTGGCTGGACGACTGAAGGTAAGGCGCGATTCAGAGGGATGTTGGAAACGCAGTTTCAACCGATCATAGAGGAGCTCTTCTATGGAGACGGGTGGAAGTGGGATACCGTGCCTGGCAATTGGCGCTCCACAGGTATCGAGGCACTTTTATATATAGCGATTTTTACCGACAATCACGAAATCTTCGCCAGGAGTATCCAGTTATGGAAAGACCATATCGTGGCGTCCATTTATCTGGAAAGTGATGGGGCGCGTCCCAGACTACTGCCCAATTGGACCCGGGTGCCGACCGACGAAGAGGTCAATCAACAGTGGGGTAGTCCATACCGATACATTGAGGGGATGAACGTTGAGAGCTGTCGGGACTTCGCCCACACCGCTTATGGTCTGGCGGCTACCATCAATGTAGCTGAAACTGCGTTATTGCAGGGGATCGATCTGTACAGCGACGAGGAAACGCAAGCCATGGCGCGAATGATGCAGACGATGGAGTTTCATTCTCGGTATGAAAACATTGCGTTGATGCCAGACATTTGTAAGCGATACCACGGCATCCAGTTGAGTGCTCAATGGACATTTGAAATTGGTTATACCCACTATGCGGTCCGTTTGGGTCACCCTTTGCCGGAAACTCGCGCATTTGTGCAAAGACATCGGCCAACGCAAGGCGATTTCCATTACATGTGGGAAAGTCTGACCCATGCTTATCCCCGTACCGGGGATGACCCGATTTCTTGAGTGCCAGAGAGATAGACACCTCTACCCGATAAACCGTGAGCCGCCCGTGGTGCGGTGCCGGGGTGATGAGGCAACCTGGGCGGCTCATGGGGGAATCTAGCCTTTGCCCCCAGGCGCCAGCATGTTCTCCGGCCGCACCCACTGATCGAACTGTTCATTGGTCAGGTACTTCAGCTCCAATGCCGCCTCGCGCAAGGTCGTGCCCTCGCTGTAAGCCTTCTTGGCAATTTCCGCTGCCTTGTCATAGCCAATATGCGGGTTCAGCGCCGTTACCAGCATCAACCCGCGCTCCAGGTGCGCGGCCATCTGCTCGGCATCCGGCTCGATACCCGCCACGCAATGCTGCTGGAAGTTGCGGCAACCATCGGCCAACAACTCGATGGATTGCAGCAGGTTATGGATGATCACCGGCTTGAACACATTCAGCTGCAAATGCCCCTGGCTGGCGGCAAAGCCGATGGCCGCGTCGTTGCCCAGTACCTGGCAGGCCAGCATCGACAGCGCCTCGCACTGGGTGGGGTTGACCTTGCCCGGCATGATCGAGCTGCCGGGCTCGTTGGCCGGCAAGCGCACCTCGGCCAGGCCGGCGCGCGGGCCGGAACCCAGCAGGCGCAGGTCGTTGGCAATTTTCATCAAGGCCACGGCCAGGGTCTTCAGGGCGCCCGCCAGGCTGGTCAGCGGTTCGTGGCCGGCGAGGGCGGCGAACTTGTTCGGCGCGGTGATGAACGGCAGGCCGGACAGCGCCGCCAGTTCGGCAGCGATGGCCTCGGCAAACCCCTGCGGGGCGTTCAGCCCGGTACCCACGGCAGTGCCGCCCTGGGCCAGTTCGCACACCGCCGGCAGGGTGGCGCGGATGGCGCGCTGGGCGTAATCGAGCTGGGCGACGAAGGCCGACACTTCCTGGCCGAAGGTAATCGGCGTGGCGTCCATCATGTGTGTGCGACCGGTTTTCACCAGCTGGTGGTGACGCATCGACAGCTCGGCCAGCCCTGAAGACAGTTCGGTGACGGCCGGCAGCAGCTTTTCATGCACCGCCTGGGCTGCCGCAATGTGCATGGCGGTGGGGAAGCAGTCGTTGGAGCTCTGCGAGCGGTTGACGTGGTCATTGGGGTGTACTGGCGCCTTGCCGCCACGGCCTTTGCCGGCCAGTTCGTTGGCGCGTCCGGCAATCACCTCGTTGACGTTCATGTTGCTCTGGGTGCCACTGCCCGTCTGCCAGACGACGAGCGGGAACTGATCGTCGTGCTGGCCAGCCAGCACTTCATCGGCGGCCTGTTCGATCAGCCGGGCGATGTCGGCCGGCAGGTCGCCATTGCGGTCGTTGACGCGCGCCGCGGCCTTCTTGATCAGTGCCAGGGCGTGCAACACCGCGAGGGGCATGCGCTCCTTGCCAATGGCGAAGTTGATCAGCGAACGCTGGGTCTGCGCACCCCAATAGGCGTCCTCCGGAACTTCGACCGGGCCCAGGCTGTCTGTCTCGATACGGCTCATTCTGTACTCACTCCTGTGTAGTTCGAAATCGCAGTTTAGGCCCTGATTCGACCGAGCGGTTCCGTCGCTCGTCGTGCCACTTGAGCACATCGCCACCACGGCGCAGAATGCTCTACTCTGAGGTGCCCGCCTCCCTCTCTTTGAAGGAAATGCAATGACCCGTCTCCGTGTCCTTTGTGCCGCCGTTGCCCTGGTTTGCGCCAGCGGCCAGGTACTCGCTGCCACCGCCAGCCACAACGCTGCTGCCGAGAAATTCCTGACCCTGGCCAACGCCGACAAGCTGGGCACCCCGGTGTACATGCAAGTGCAGCAGATGTTCGCCCAGCGTTTCGCCCAGACCAAGGCCCCGGCCGCCAAGCAACCGGTGCTGGAAAGCTACCAGGCCAAGGCCAATGCCGCCCTGGACAACGCCATCGGCTGGAACAAGCTGAAGCCGAAGATGGTCGACCTGTACACCCAGACCTTCACCGAGCAGGAGCTGAAAGACCTGGTCAAGTTCTACGAGTCGCCGCTGGGCAAGAAAGTGCTGCGTGAAATGCCCAAGGTCACCCAGCAGTCGGCGCAGCTGACCCAGCAGAGCCTGGAGCCCGCAGTACCGGTGGTGAACAAGCTGCTGGAAGACATGACCAAAGAGCTGGACCCGAACGCAGGCAAGGCCGCCGCCCCAGCGAAGAAGTGAGTACGCAGCAATGACCATGCAACAACGTATTGAACAGCAACTGGCCGCGCTGGCGCCGCAACACCTGGAAGTGCTCAACGAAAGTCACATGCACAGTCGTGGTCAGGAGACCCACTACAAGGCCGTGATCGTCAGCGAGCAGTTCGCCGGGTTGAACAGCGTCAAGCGCCACCAGAAGGTGTACGCCACCATGGGTGAGCTGATGGGCGAGATCCACGCCCTGGCCATCCACACCTACACCGCCGAAGAGTGGGCCAAGGTCGGCGTTGCTCCGGCCTCGCCGGTGTGCGCCGGCGGCGGGCACTGAAACCTTTCTGTTGTTCTGGTAGAATCCTGCAAAATCCGGGGGCCGCTTTGCGGCCCTTTCGCGACACAAGGCCGCTCCCACAAAAAACCGCACTAGCCATCAGGTTACGCGGTCCCCTGTGGGAGCGGCCTTGTGTCGCGAAAGGGGCGCAAAGCGCCCCCATGCTTTTTCTATACCGTCAAACCCGGTCCGCCCCTTACGAGGGCAACCACCTGGAGATTCTGTTACATGTCTCAAGCCATCGTCGTCGCGGCGCTGTACAAGTTCGTCACCCTGGAAGACTACGTCGAGCTGCGCGAGCCGCTGCTCAAGACCATGCTCGACAACAACGTCAAAGGCACCCTGCTGCTGGCCCACGAGGGCATCAACGGCACCGTATCGGCCACCCGTGAAGGCATCGATGGCCTGCTGGCCTGGCTGCGCAGCGACCCGCGCCTGGTCGATGTCGACCACAAAGAATCGTACTGCGACGAACAGCCGTTCTACCGCACCAAGGTCAAGCTCAAGAAAGAGATCGTCACCCTCGGCGTGCCGGGCGTAGACCCCAACCAGGCCGTTGGCACCTATGTCGAGCCCAAGGACTGGAACGCCCTGATCAGCGACCCGGAAGTGCTGCTGATCGACACCCGCAACGACTACGAAGTGGCCATCGGTACGTTCAAGGGCGCCATCGACCCGAAGACCGAAACGTTCCGTGAGTTCCCGGAGTACATCAAGGCCAATTTCGACCCGAGCAAGCACAAGAAGGTCGCCATGTTCTGCACCGGCGGCATCCGTTGCGAAAAGGCCTCCAGCTACATGCTCGGTGAAGGCTTCGAGTCGGTCTATCATCTTAAGGGCGGCATCCTGAAATACTTCGAGGAAGTGCCTCAGGAAGAAAGCCTGTGGGACGGCGACTGCTTCGTCTTCGACAACCGGGTTACGGTGCGCCATGACTTGAGCGAAGGCGAGTACGACCAGTGCCACGCCTGCCGCCATCCGATCAATGCAGAGGAGCGCGCGTCCGAGCACTATTCGCCAGGTGTCAGCTGCCCGCATTGCTGGGACAGCCTGAGCGAGAAGACCCGGCGCAGTGCCATCGACCGGCAGAAGCAGATCGAGCTGGCCAAGGCCCGCAACCTGCCGCACCCGATCGGTTACAACTACAAAGCCGAGGCTTGAAGCATGTCTGCACGCCTGATCTATGTGATGGACCCGATGTGCTCCTGGTGCTGGGGTTTTGCGCCAGTGGCCGCGGCCCTGATCGCCCAGGCGCGTGAGGCAGGCGTGCCTGCCCGCCTGGTAACGGGCGGGCTGCGGACGGGCGGCAGCGCCCTGGACAGCTCCACTCGCAAGTACATCCTGGAACACTGGCAGGCGGTGGCTGATGCTACCGGCCAGCCGTTCCGCTTCGAGGGGGCCATGCCTGACGGTTTCGTCTACGACACCGAGCCGGCCTGTCGCGCCCTGGTCGCGGCCCGCGAGCTGGATGCCGAGCGCGTCTGGCCGCTGCTGGCGTTGATCCAGCGTTCGTTCTACGAGCAGGGCACCGATGTGACCACCGCGCCGCAGCTGGTCGAGCTGGCCTCCCAGTGTGGCTTCGACCGTGCCGCGTTCGCCGAAACCTTCGCCCGTGGCGATACCCGCGCCGCCACCGCGGCCGACTTCGCCTGGGCCCAGGACCTGGGTATTGCCGGTTTCCCGACCTTGCTGGCTGAGCGCAATGGCCAACTGGCCTTGCTGACCAACGGCTACCAGCCACTGGAGCGCCTGCAACCCTTGCTCGGCCGCTGGCTGCAGCAGGCCGCCTGTGCTTGATGTACCAGGGTCACCCGACCCGGTACCGGGAAAGCCATACACTGCGGGCGATCGACTGAGCTGGGCGGAAATCCGCCGCCTGGCCCTGCATCACAAGAAAAACCTCTGGTCCGCCAACCTCATTGCGTTACTGGCGGCGTGTTGCAGTGTGCCCATTCCGCTGCTGCTGCCGCTGTTGGTGGACGAAGTACTGCTCGGCCATGGTGATGCCGCGCTGAAGTGGATGAACCACCTGCTGCCGTCCAACTGGCAGGTAGCAGCCGGCTACATCGGCCTGATGCTGGCGCTCACCCTGTGCCTGCGCCTGGCTGCGCTGGCCTTCAACGTGATCCAGTCCAAGCTGTTCGCCGGGCTGGCCAAGGACATCGTCTACCGCCTGCGCATCCGCCTGATCGAGCGCCTCAAGCGTATTTCGCTGAAAGAGTACGAAAGCCTGGGCAGCGGTACGGTGACCACCCACCTGGTCACCGACCTGGACACCCTCGACAAGTTTGTTGGCGAAACCCTCAGCCGCTTCCTGGTGGCCATGCTGACACTGACCGGCACGGCGGCCATCCTGATCTGGATGCACTGGCAGCTGGCCTTGCTGATCTTGCTGTTCAACCCGCTGGTGATCTACTTCACGGTGCAGTTGGGCAAGCGGGTCAAACACCTGAAAAAGCTCGAAAACGACAGCACCGCGCGCTTTACCCAGGCGCTGGCGGAAACCCTCGATGCCATTCAGGAAATCCGCGCCGGCAACCGCCAGGGCTACTTCCTTGGCCGCCTGGGCCTGCGTGCCCGCGAGGTGCGCGATTACGCCGTGGACTCGCAATGGAAAAGCGATGCCAGTGGCCGTGCCAGTGGCTTGCTGTTCCAGTTCGGCATCGACATCTTCCGCGCGGCGGCCATGCTGACCGTGCTGTTTTCCGACCTGTCGATCGGCCAGATGCTGGCGGTGTTCAGCTACCTGTGGTTCATGATCGGTCCGGTGGAGCAACTGCTTAATCTGCAATATGCGTACTACGCCGCCGGCGGTGCGCTGAGCCGCCTCAACGAGCTGCTGGCGCGTGCCGACGAGCCGCAATACCCGGCCGCCAGCGACCCGTTCGCCGGGCGCGAAACGGTGGGCATTGAAGTGCGCGACCTGCGCTTTGCCTATGCCGACGAGCCGGTGCTCGAGCACCTCGACCTGTCCATCGCTGCGGGTGAGAAGGTGGCGATTGTCGGTGCCAGCGGCGGCGGCAAGAGCACGCTGGTGCAGCTACTGCTGGGCCTTTACAGCGCCCAGGCCGGGACCATCCGCTTTGGCGGGGCCAGCCTGCAGGAAATCGGCCTGGAAACCCTGCGCGAGAACGTCGCGGTGGTGTTGCAGCACCCGTCGCTGTTCAACGACAGCGTGCGTGCCAACCTGACCATGGGCCGTGACTGCAGCGATGATGCGTGCTGGCAGGCGCTGCGCATCGCCCAGCTGGATGCCACCATCGCTGCCTTGCCGCAAGGCCTGGACAGTGTGGTGGGGCGTTCAGGCGTGCGCTTGTCCGGTGGCCAGCGCCAGCGTTTGGCCATTGCCCGCATGGTACTGGCTGAGCCCAAGGTGGTGATCCTCGACGAGGCCACCTCAGCCCTGGATGCCGCCACCGAGTACAACCTGCATCAGGCCTTGGCGTGCTTCCTCAGCGGCCGCACCACGCTGATCATCGCCCACCGCTTGTCGGCGGTGAAACAGGCCGACCGGGTGCTGGTGTTCGATGGCGGGCACGTGGCCGAAGACGGCGACCATCAGCAGCTGATTGCCGAGGGTGGGTTATACGCCAAGCTGTATGGGCATCTGCAGCAGAGCTGATTATTCACCGTACTTGTGGGAGCGGCCTTGCGTCGCGAACGGGGCGCGAAGCGGCCCCACGGTCCCTGTGTTCACGCATAAATCCCCGGGGGCTGCTCTGCAGCCCTTTCGCGACGCAAGGCCGCTCCCACAATGGCCAGCGCGTACGCTGTAACCCCCCCGCTTCCTTGTCATAAAAATCCCCTCCACAGCGATGGCAAATGGCCTACGCTGTGCTTGTCTGGGTCGATTTACGCCTTATCTGCTCTGTGACAGGGACTCCATGAAGGGAAATCGCACACTCGAAGCGCCAAAGTTGCTCGGCATCACATGGCCTTTCATCGCCGTCGTGGTCCTTCAGGTGGCGTTGGGCAGCCTCAGCCTTTATACGCTGTCGGCCGTGCGCGCCTATGTCGCGGGCGAAAGCCTGTGGTCCAAGGCGCAGAAAGATGCCATCTACTACCTCAGTCTGTACGGCGAGACGCGCGACGACAGCACCTACCAACGCTATCGCCAGGCCATTACCGTACCGCAGGGTGACTATCGTCTGCGCGAAGTGCTCGACCACCCCAGCCCTGATCTGGACGCCGCACGACAGGCGGTTCTGCAAGGTGGCAACCACCCTGACGATGTCGAGCGGATCATCTGGTTCTACCGCAACTTTCGCCATGTCAGCTATATGCAGACAGCCATCGATTACTGGGACATCGGTGACGACTATCTGGCCAAGCTGGATGTACTGGCCGGTGAAATGCGCCAGCGTTTTGCCAATGGCCCGGTGGATGCCGACACCGTCAGCGACTGGAAGGCCCGCATTGTTGCCATCAACGAAGGCGTGACCCCGGCCGCCAAGGCGTTCAGTGATGCCTTGGGCGAAGGCTCGCGCATGTTGCTGCGGGTGCTGCTGATCACCAACCTGCTGACCGCGATGTTCCTGATCACCATTGCCTGGCGCCGCTCCAGCAAGCTGTTGGCCCAGCGCCAGGCATTTGCCAGCGCCCTGCAGGAAGAAAAAGAGCGTGCGCAGATTACCCTGCAGGCCATCGGTGATGCGGTGATCACCACCGATGTCGAGGGCAGTATCGGCTACATGAACCCGGCCGCCGAGCAATTGACCCACTGGCAATCCGGGCAGGCCCAGGGCCTGCCGCTGTCGGCGCTGTTCAGCCTGGTGGACGAACACGCCGAGGAGGACGGGCGCAGCTTGGTCGAACAAGTGCTCAGCGGCAGCCTCAAGGGCGGCTCCGAGCATGCCCGGCTGATCCAGCGCCTGGACGGCAGTACCGTGTCGATCAACCTGGTCGGCTCGCCGATCGTCAATGATGGCCAGGTCAGTGGCATCGTGCTGGTGCTGCACGATATGACCCAGGAACGCCAGTACATCGCCAATCTGTCCTGGCAGGCAACCCACGACGCCCTGACCGGGCTGGCCAACCGCCGCGAGTTCGAATACCGCCTGGAGCAGGCGCTCAACGACCTGGCGCGCCAGGCCGGGCGGCATTCGCTGATGTTCCTTGACCTCGACCAGTTCAAGCTGGTCAACGACACCTGTGGCCACGCTGCCGGCGATGAGTTGCTGCGGCACATCTGCGCGGTGCTGCAATCTGGTCTGCGTGAGGGCGATACGCTGGCGCGGCTGGGCGGCGATGAATTTGGCGTGCTGCTGGAAAACTGCCCGCCCGACCAGGCCGAGCGCATTGGCGAACAATTGCGCCAGATGGTGCAGAGCCTGCACTTTGTATGGAAAGGGCGGCCGTTCGTGACCACGGTCAGCATTGGCCTGGTGCATATGGCCCAGGCCCCCGGTACCTTGGAGGCCTCGCTGCGCGCCGCCGACATGGCCTGCTACATGGCCAAGGAAAAGGGCCGAAACCGTGTGCAGGTGTACCACGCCGACGACAGCGAACTGTCCATGCGCTTTGGCGAAATGGCCTGGATCCAGCGCCTGCATGTGGCCCTGGAAGAAAACCGCTTTTGCCTCTACGCCCAGGAAATCGCCCCGCTCAAAACCTTCGAGGGCCCGGGCCATATCGAAATTCTGTTGCGCCTGCACGACGAAAGCGGCCGCACCATCCTGCCCAGCAGCTTCATCCCGGCGGCCGAGCGCTACGGCCTGATGACCGCGCTGGACCGCTGGGTGGTGCGCAATGTGTTCATGGTCATACGCCAGTGCCTGGAAGAAGGGCGTGAAGGGCCGTTGTCGACCTGTGCCATCAACCTGTCGGGGTCCAGCATTGGCGACGACAAGTTCCTTGAATACCTCCAGCGGTTGTTCGTCGAATACGCCATTCCGCCGCGAATGATCTGTTTCGAAATTACCGAAACCAGCGCCATTGCCAACCTGGGCAGCGCCATTCGCTTCATCAACGAGCTGAAAGGGCTGGGTTGCCGTTTCTCGTTGGATGATTTTTGCGCTGGCATGTCCTCGTTCGCCTATCTCAAGCATTTGCCCGTGGACTACCTGAAGATTGACGGGAGTTTCGTCAAGGACATGCTCGACGACCCGGTCAACCGGGCCATGGTCGAGGTCATCAACCATATCGGCCATGTGATGGGTAAGCGCACGATTGCCGAGTTCGTCGAAACACCCTTGATCGAGCAGGCCTTGCAGGAAATAGGCGTGGATTACGCCCAGGGCTACCTGATCGAACGCCCCCAGGTGTTCACCTGTGACAGTCTGCAGCGCCAACGGATCGCCGCCCGGCCTCTGTTGCAGCGAGCACCTGGCACGTTTCGCTAGTTGGAAATCACAAGGATCAAGGAGCTGAAAGTGATTGACGCATTCGTTCGTATCGGGCCTTTGATGGACCCCGCCAGTTACCCCCAATGGGCCCAGCAACTGATTGAAGACTGCCGCGAGAGCAAGCGCCGGGTGGTTGAGCATGAGTTTTATGCGCGTCTACGCGATGGCCAGCTGAAGCAATCGACCATCCGTCAGTACCTGATCGGTGGCTGGCCGGTGGTGGAGCAGTTTTCGTTGTACATGGCGCATAACCTGACCAAGACTCGCTATGGCCGGCATCAGGGCGAGGACATGGCGCGGCGCTGGCTGATGCGCAACATCCGCGTCGAGCTCAACCATGCCGACTACTGGGTGAACTGGTGCCAGGCGCACGGTGTGCACCTGCACGAGTTGCAGGCGCAAGAAGTGCCGCCCGAGCTGAACGGCCTGAACGACTGGTGCTGGCGGGTGTGCGCCACCGAGAACCTGGCCATTTCCATGGCGGCGACCAACTACGCCATCGAAGGCGCGACCGGTGAGTGGTCGGCGGTGGTGTGCTCGACTGACACCTACGCGCAGGGGTTCCCTGAAGAAGGGCGCAAGCGGGCGATGAAGTGGCTGAAGATGCATGCCCAGTATGACGATGCGCACCCGTGGGAGGCGCTGGAGATCATCTGTACCCTGGCCGGTGAGAACCCCACCCTGGGGTTGCGGACCGAGCTGCGCAGGGCGATCTGCAAGAGTTACGACTGCATGTTCCTGTTCCTGGAGCGCTGCATGCAGCTGGAAGGGCGCCAGCAAGGCCGTATGCGGCCGGCGTTGGCTGCGGGCTGATCGCTTTCCTGTACCGGCCTCTTCGCGGGCTTGCCCGCTCCCACAGGATCACCGCAACCCTCAAGGATTGCGCCCTGCCTGTGGGAGCGGGCAAGCCCGCGAAGAGGCCGATGCAGGTTTATTGGGCGTTGAACGCCTGCCCGTTCACCCCTGTGCTGTCCGGCCCCATCAGGTACAGGTACACCGGCATGATCTCTTCGGGCAGCGGGTTGTTCTGCGGGTTCTCGCCGGGGTAGGCCTGGGCCCGCATCGCCGTGCGCGTGGCGCCTGGGTTGATGCTGTTGGCGCGCACCGGCGCCACACCTTCCAGTTCATCGGCCAGGGTCTGCATCAGGCCTTCGGTGGCGAACTTCGACACGCCATAGGCGCCCCAGTAAGCCCGGCCCTTGCGCCCGACGCTGCTGCTGGTGAACACCACCGAAGCGTCTTCCGACAGCTTCAGCAGCGGCAGCAGGGTGCTGGTGAGCATGAAGGTGGCATTGACGTTGATGTGCATCACGCGCATGAAGTTGTCACCCGACAGCTGTTCCAGCGGCGTGCGCGGGCCGATGATCGACGCATTGTTGAGCAGGCCATCGAGGCGGCCGAACTGGCCTTCGATCATGGCCGCCAGCTCGTCGTACTGGTGTGGCAGGGCGGTTTCCAGGTTGAACGGGATGACGACCGGCTGTGGGTGGCCGGCGGCTTCGATCTGGTCGTAGACCTCGTTCAGGTTGGCCTCGGTCTTGCCCAGCAGCAGTACGGTGGCACCCAGTGCGGCATAGGCCTTGGCAGCCGCGGCACCAATGCCACGGCCGGCACCGGTAACCAGGATGACCCGGCCTTGCAGCAGGTCGGGGCGGGCGGTGTAGTCGAACATGGTTCTGTCCTTCGAGTTCGTGTGGGCGGCCCGGGGCTATCGTAGGAGCGGGTTTACCCGCGAATGCGTCCAATCAGGCGCCAGTGTTGTCTGGGCTGGCGCATTCGCGGGTGAACCCGCTCCTACAAAGAGGCGGGGCCCGGTCATCGGTCTGGGTTCAGCAGCCGCACAGCGCGCTGTCGATCACTTTGCGCAGTTCCAGTGGGTGGTCCACCACCACGTCGGCACCCCAGTTGTTGGGGTTGTCCTCTGGATGAATATAGCCGTAGCGCACCGCCGCCGTGCGGGTACCTGCGTCGCGGCCGGACTCGATGTCGCGCAGGTCGTCGCCGACGAACAGCACACTGGCCGGGTCCAGGTTCAGCGTCTTGCAGGCCAGGATCAGCGGCTCGGGGTCGGGTTTGCTGTTTTTCACGTGGTCCGGGCAGATCAGCAACGCCGAACGCTCGGCCAGGCCCAGCTGCTGCATGATCGGCTCGGCGAAGCGCACCGGCTTGTTGGTGACGACGCCCCACAGCAGGTTGCCTTTCTCGATGTCGGCCAGCAGCTCGGCCATGCCCTCGAACAGCTTGCTGTGCACCGCGCAGTCGCGCTGGTAACGCTCGAGGAACTCCAGGCGCAGGGCCTCGAAGCCGTCAGCCTCCGGGTCCATGGCGAACGCAGTGGCGACCATGGCGCGGGCGCCACCCGAGATCACGCCACGGATCAGGTTGTCGTCAACGGCCGGCAGCCCGCGGTCGGCGAGCATGGCCTGGCAAATGGCGATGAAGTCCGGCGCCGTGTCCAGCAAGGTGCCGTCCATGTCGAAGAGTACTGCTCGCAAACGCATGCTTATTCCTCGCGCAGGGTCTGGATCATGTAGTTGACGTCGACGTCGACGTCGCTGTTGAGCTTGTAGTGCTTGGTCAGCGGGTTGTAGGTGAGGCCGATGATGTCCTTCACCTGCAGGCCTGCATCGCGGCTCCAGGCGCCCAGTTCGGACGGGCGGATGAATTTCTTGAAGTCATGGGTGCCGCGCGGCAGCATCTTCAGGATGTACTCGGCGCCGACGATGGCCAGCAGGTAGGCCTTGGGGTTGCGGTTGATGGTGGAGAAGAACACCTGGCCGCCCGGCTTGACCATGCGGTAGCAGGCGCGGATCACCGAAGACGGGTCGGGCACGTGCTCGAGCATTTCCAGGCAGGTGACCACGTCGAACTGTTCAGGCATTTCCTCGGCCAGGGCTTCGGCGGTGATCTGCCGGTATTCCACCTGCACGCCGGACTCCAGCTGGTGCAACTGAGCCACCGCCAGTGGCGCCTCGCCCATGTCGATACCGGTGACCGTGGCGCCGCGCAGGGCCATGGCTTCGCTGAGGATGCCGCCACCGCAACCCACGTCCAGCACTTTCTTGCCGGCCAGGCTGACGCGCTCGTCGATCCAGTTGACGCGCAGCGGGTTGATTTCGTGCAGCGGCTTGAACTCGCTTTCGCGGTCCCACCAGCGGTGGGCCAGCGCTTCGAACTTGGCGATTTCGGCGCGGTCGACGTTGCTCATTGAACAGTCCTCTGAAACTTCGCAAAATTGCGCCGGAGTATACCCGAGCGCTTGGCCGCGAGGGTCGCTATAATCGCCCGTTTTTGATATCCGAATGACGGGGAGAGGCGATGCGCGAGCGACTTTTGGCGGCGGAGAAGGTGACCGCGATCCGCTGGCAGGGCGGCGCCTTGCACCTGCTCGACCAGCGCCTTCTGCCGTCGGAGGAGCGTTGGCTGGCCTGCGACAATGTTGCGCAGGTGGCCGCAGCCATCCGTGACATGGCCGTGCGCGGCGCCTCGGCGATCGGTATTGCCGCAGCTTACGGCCTGGTACTGGCCCTTGAAGAGCGGCTGGCCGAAGGCGGCGATTGGGAAATGGACCTGGAAGACGACTTTCTCACCCTCGCCGAAGCGCGTCCTACCGCCGCCAACTTGTTCTGGGCGCTGAACCGCATGCGCGAGCGTCTGCTGCGCCTGCGTCCGGAAGAAGACGTGCTGGCGGCGCTGGAGGCCGAAGCGGTGGCCATTCACGAAAGCGACCGTGAGGCCAACCTGACCATGGCCCAGCAGGGTATCGAACTGATCCGTCGTCATCAGGGCAATGCCCAGGCCCTGCTCACCTTCGGCAACGCCGGCGCCCTTGCCAGTGGCGGCTTCGGCACCGCACTGGGGGTGATCCGTGCCGGCTACCTGGAAGGCATGGTCGAGCGGGTGTATGCCGGTGAGACTCGTCCTTGGCTGCAGGGCTCGCGCCTGACGGCCTGGGAGCTGGCCAACGAGGGCATCCCGGTGACCCTGTGCGCCGACTCGGCGCTGGCGCATCTGATGAAGACCAAGGGCATCACCTGGGTGGTGGTGGGCGCGGACTGCATCGCTGCCAATGGCGACGTGGCCAGCAAGATCGGCACCTACCAGTTGGCGGTCAGCGCCATGCACCATGGTGTGCGCTTCATGGTGGTGGCGCCGAGCACCAGCATCGACCTGAACCTGGCAACCGGCGAGGATATTCCCCTGGAAGAGCGTGACGCCGACGAGTGGCTGGACTTTGGCGGTGCCCCGGCGGTACGGGATGTGCAGGTATTCAACCCGGTGTTCGACGTGACCCCGGCCGACCTGATTGACGTTATCGTGACCGAACGGGGTGTTGTCGAGCGCCCGGATACCGCCAAACTGGCCCAGTTGATTTGCCGCAAGCGCCTGCACTGATACCCCGGTAGAACGCGTACTTTGTGGGAGCGGCCTTGCGTCGCGATAGGGCCGCAAAGCGGCCCCGAGATGTCGGCGAAGAAGCAAAAATTGCCGGGGCTGCTGTGCAGCCCTATCGCGACACAAGGCCGCTCCCACAATGACCGTGCACTGCCGTACAGATCTCCCCACCGCCCCCGCCTTTGTGATAATATCCGGCAGTTTCCAAGGCTGCCCAAAGTGGTGGCCTTCATTGCGCAGATCCATGGCACAACTCATTGATTTGTCGTAAGTCGTCGCACCCTTATGCGCTGCGGCGGCGAGCTTCGTTCGGCCCTTGATGGAGCTGCGAAGTTTCACCAGAAAAAGGAATCAGGCTTCTCATGGGCGAACTGGCCAAAGAAATCCTCCCGGTCAATATCGAAGACGAACTGAGACAGTCTTACCTCGACTACGCGATGAGCGTGATTGTCGGGCGAGCGCTGCCCGATGCGCGTGACGGCTTGAAGCCCGTGCATCGCCGCGTTCTCTATGCGATGAGCGAACTGGGCAACGACTGGAACAAGCCGTACAAGAAATCCGCCCGTGTGGTCGGTGACGTGATCGGTAAGTACCACCCGCACGGCGACACTGCGGTCTACGACACCATCGTGCGTATGGCCCAGCCGTTCTCGTTGCGCTACCTGCTGGTCGACGGCCAGGGCAACTTCGGTTCGGTGGACGGCGACAACGCTGCCGCCATGCGATACACCGAAGTGCGCATGACCAAACTGGCCCACGAGCTGCTGGCCGACCTGCACAAGGAAACCGTCGACTGGGTGCCCAACTACGACGGCACCGAGCAGATCCCGGCGGTCATGCCGACGCGTATTCCCAACCTGCTGGTCAACGGTTCCAGCGGTATTGCCGTGGGCATGGCGACCAATATCCCGCCGCACAACCTCGGCGAGGTCATCGATGGCTGCCTGGCGCTCATCGACAACCCGGAAGTCACCATCGATGAGCTGATGCAGTTCATCCCTGGCCCGGACTTCCCGACTGCCGGCATCATCAACGGTCGCCAGGGCATCATCGAGGCCTATCGCACCGGCCGTGGCCGCATCTACATGCGCGCCCGCTCCGAGATCGAAGACATCGACAAGGTTGGCGGCCGTCAGCAGATCGTGATCACCGAGCTGCCGTACCAGCTGAACAAGGCGCGCCTGATCGAGAAGATCGCCGAGCTTGTCAAAGAGAAGAAGATCGAAGGCATCACCGAGCTGCGCGACGAGTCCGACAAGGACGGCATGCGCATCGTCATCGAGCTGCGTCGCGGCGAGGTGCCGGAGGTGGTGCTCAACAACCTCTACCAGCAAACCCAGCTGCAGAGCGTATTCGGCATCAACGTGGTGGCCCTGGTCGACGGCCGTCCGCGCCTGCTCAACCTCAAGGACCTGCTCGAAGCGTTCGTCCGCCACCGCCGTGAAGTGGTGACCCGCCGTACCGTATTCGAGCTGCGCAAGGCTCGTGAACGCGGCCATATCCTTGAAGGCCAGGCGGTCGCGCTGTCCAACATCGACCCGGTCATTGCCCTGATCAAGGCCTCGCCGACGCCGTCCGAAGCCAAGGAAGCCCTGGTTTCCACGCCGTGGGAGTCCAGTGCCGTGCAGGTCATGGTCGAGCGCGCCGGCGCCGATTCCTGCCGCCCTGAGGACCTGCCGGAGCAGTACGGCCTGCATGACGGCAAGTACTTCCTGTCGCCGGAACAGGCCCAGGCCATTCTCGACCTGCGCCTGCACCGCCTGACCGGCCTGGAGCACGAGAAGCTGCTGGCCGAGTACCAGGAAATCCTCGAGCAGATCGGCGAGTTGATCCGCATCCTCAGCAGCGCCGAGCGCCTGATGGAAGTGATTCGCGAGGAGCTGGAGGCCATTCGTGCCGAGTACGGCGATGTGCGCCGCACCGAAATCCTCAATGCCAGCCACGACCTCAACTACGGCGACATGATCCCGGAAGAAGAGCGCGTGGTCACCATCTCCCATGGTGGTTATGCCAAGACCCAGCCACTGTCCGCCTACCAGGCCCAGCGCCGTGGCGGCAAAGGCAAGTCGGCGACCGGCGTGAAAGACGAGGACTACATCGAGCACCTGCTGGTCGCCAACAGCCATGCCACCCTGTTGCTGTTCTCCAGCAAGGGCAAGGTGTACTGGAAGAAGACCTACGAAATCCCCGAAGCGTCCCGCGCTGCCCGCGGTCGTCCGCTGGTCAACCTGCTGCCGCTGGAGGAGGGTGAGCGCATCACCGCCATGCTGCAGATCGACCTCGAAGCGCTGCAGCAGAACGCCGACCTCGACGAAGAACTGGACGAGGCTGATGACACCGTGCTCGAGGGTGAGCTGGTAGAGGCCGAGGAAGTCGACGAAGAAGACGGCGACACCCCGGAGTGGGTTGCAGAGCCGACCGGCTCATACATCTTCATGGCGACCGCTTCCGGTACCGTCAAGAAGACCCCGCTGGTGCAGTTCGCCCGTCCGCGCTCCAACGGCCTGATCGCCCTGAAGCTGAAGGAAGGCGACACTCTGATTGCCGCGGCCATCACCGATGGCGCCAAGGAAGTCATGATGTTCTCCGACGCTGGCAAGGTCATTCGCTTTGCCGAGAGCGTCGTGCGTGAAATGGGCCGCAACGCCCGTGGTGTGCGCGGCATGAAGCTGGGCAAAGGTCAGCGGATCATCTCGATGCTGATCCCGGAGTCCGGCTCGCAGATCCTCACCGCCTCCGAGCGTGGCTTTGGCAAGCGCACCCCGCTGTCCAAGTTCCCGCGTCGCGGCCGCGGTGGCCAGGGTGTGATCGCCATGGGTACCAAAGGGCGCAACGGCCTGCTGATCGGTGCTATCCAGGTGCAGGAAGGCGAGGAGATCATGCTGATTTCCGACCAGGGCACGCTGGTTCGCACCCGGGTTGGCGAGGTGTCCAGCCTGAGCCGCAATACCCAGGGTGTTACGCTGATCAAGCTGGCGGCCGATGAGACACTGGTGGGCCTGGAGCGTATCCAGGAGCCGTCCGAGGACGAACTCGATGAAGTGATCGAGGCAGACGAGGGGGGTGTCGAAGCCGAAGCGCCAGACGAAGCTGCAGGCGCCGAAGAGGCCTCGCAAGAGTAATCAAGCGTGAAACCCGAACGGGGCGACCAAGGTCGCCCCGTTTGACTGATAACAGCTGGCAAAGCCCGGCCTTGTGGGAGCGGGCATGCCCGCGAAGCAGACACTGCGGTAGATGGCACCGGCTTTGCCGGTGTTCGCGGGCTCGCCCGCTCCCACAGGGTCGCTGCTAACCCATGTGATAGTTTTTGTTCTATTTGGCAGAGCGAGAGTGGATGTGAGCAAACGAGCCTTTAACTTCTGCGCAGGCCCTGCCGCGCTTCCTGACGCTGTCCTGCAGCGCGCACAGGCCGAGATGCTGGACTGGCGTGGCAAGGGGTTGTCGGTGATGGAAATGAGCCATCGCAGCGACGATTACGTGGCCATCGCCGAAAAGGCCGAGCAGGACCTGCGTGACCTGCTGTCCGTCCCCTCCAACTACAAGGTGCTGTTCCTGCAAGGGGGCGCCAGCCAGCAGTTCGCTGAAATCCCGCTGAACCTGCTGCCGGAAAACGGCACGGCCGATTACATCGAAACCGGTATCTGGTCGAAAAAGGCCATCGAGGAAGCGCGCCGTTTCGGCAACGTCAACGTCGCCGCCACTGCCAAGCCTTACGACTACCTGGCCATCCCCGGCCAGAACGAGTGGAACCTGACCCAAAACGCTGCCTACGTGCACTACGCGTCCAACGAGACCATCGGTGGCCTGCAGTTTGACTGGGTGCCGCAAACCGGTGACGTGCCGTTGGTGGTCGATATGTCGTCCGACATCCTCTCGCGCCCGATCGATGTGTCGCAGTTCGGCCTGATCTACGCCGGCGCGCAGAAGAATATCGGCCCAAGCGGCCTGGTGGTGGTGATCGTGCGCGAAGACCTGTTGGGTCATGCCCGCAGCAGCTGCCCGACCATGCTCGACTACAAGGTTTCGGCTGACAACGGGTCGATGTACAACACCCCGGCCACCTACTCCTGGTACCTCTCTGGCCTGGTCTTCGAGTGGCTGAAAGAGCAGGGTGGTGTTGAGGCCATGGAGCAGCGCAACCGTGCCAAGAAAGAGCGCCTTTACGGGTTCATCGACCGCAGCGAGTTCTACACCAACCCGATCAGCGTCAACGCCCGTTCGTGGATGAACGTGCCGTTCCGCCTGGCTGACGAGCGCCTGGACAAGGCCTTCCTCGCTGGCGCCGACGCGCGTGGCCTGCTCAACCTCAAGGGCCACCGTTCGGTGGGCGGCATGCGCGCCTCCATCTACAACGCCCTGGGCCTGGAAGCGGTAGAAGCGCTGGTAGGCTACATGGCTGAATTCGAGAAGGAGCATGGCTGACATGTCCGAACAGGAGCTCAAGGCGCTGCGCGTGCGCATCGACAGCCTCGACGAGAAAATCCTCGAGCTGATCAGCGACCGCGCCCGCTGCGCCGAAGAAGTAGCCCGGGTCAAGACGGCCTCCCTGAAAGAGGGCGAGAAGCCGGTGTTCTACCGTCCCGAGCGCGAAGCTGCGGTGCTCAAGCGTGTGATGGAGCGCAACAAGGGCCCGCTGGGCAACGAAGAGATGGCGCGGCTGTTCCGCGAAATCATGTCGTCGTGCCTGGCCCTGGAAGAGCCGCTGAAAATCGCCTACCTCGGCCCTGAAGGCACCTTCACCCAGGCGGCGGCCATGAAGCACTTCGGCCACGCGGTGATCAGTCGGCCGATGGCGGCCATCGACGAAGTGTTCCGTGAGGTGGCGGCCGGTGCCGTCAACTTCGGTGTGGTGCCGGTGGAAAACTCCACTGAAGGTGCGGTCAGCCACACCCTGGACAGCTTCCTCGAGCATGACATGGTGATTTGCGGTGAGGTCGAGCTGCGTATCCACCACCACCTGCTGGTGGGCGAGAATACCAAGACCGACAGCATCACCCGCATCTATTCCCACGCCCAGTCGCTGGCCCAGTGCCGAAAGTGGCTGGACGCGCACTACCCGAACGTGGAGCGCGTGGCCGTATCGAGCAATGCCGAAGCGGCCAAGCGGGTCAAGGGCGAGTGGAACTCGGCGGCGATCGCCGGCGATATGGCGGCCAACCTGTACGGCCTGACCCGTCTGGCCGAGAAGATCGAAGACCGCCCGGACAACTCCACGCGCTTCCTGATGATCGGTAACCAGGAAGTACCGCCGACCGGCGACGACAAGACCTCGATCATCGTTTCGATGAGCAACAAGCCAGGTGCGTTGCATGAGTTGCTGGTGCCGTTCTATCAGAACGGCATCGACCTGACCCGCATCGAGACCCGCCCGTCGCGCAGCGGCAAGTGGACCTACGTGTTCTTCATCGACTTCGTCGGTCACCACCGCGATCCGCTGATCAAGGCGGTGCTCGAGCAGATCAGCCAGGAGGCTGTGGCGCTGAAGGTGCTGGGCTCGTATCCGAAGGCGGTGCTTTGATCTGAGGTTGTTGGGGCCGCTTCGCGCCCCATCGCGACACAAGGCCGCTCCCACACAGGTGTAGCGCATTGTGGGAGCGGCCTTGTGTCGCGATGGGCTGCAAGGCAGCCCCAATGGCTCTTACCGGCTGTCCAGATTTCAGAACAGGGTTCGCACCAGTGGTAAATGCAGCAAAAACCAAACCCGCGCCAATCATCAACCGCCTGGTCGTGGTCGGTCTCGGCCTGATCGGCGGCTCGTTCGCCAAAGGCCTGCGTGAAAGCGGCCTGTGCCGCGAAGTGGTCGGTGTCGACCTGGATGCCCCCTCGCGCAAGCAGGCCGTGGCCCTGGGCGTGGTCGACCGCTGCGAAGAAGACCTCGCCGCCGCTTGCGTGGGCGCCGATGTCATTCAGCTGGCCGTACCGATCCTGGCCATGGAGAAAGTCCTGGCCCGCCTGGCCCAGCTCGACCTGGGTGATGCAATCATCACCGACGTCGGCAGCGCCAAGGGCAACGTCGTGCGGGAAGCGCGTGCCGTCTTCGGTGATCGCCTGCCGTGCTTCGTCCCGGGCCACCCCATTGCCGGTTCCGAGCAGAGCGGGGTAGAAGCCTCCAATGCCACCTTGTTCCGCCGGCACAAGGTCATCCTCACGCCGCTGGCCGAAACCGACCCCGCCGCGCTGGCCCTGGTTGACCGCCTGTGGCGTGCGCTGGATGCCGATGTGGAGCACATGTCGGTCGAGCGCCATGACGAAGTACTGGCCGCCACCAGCCATCTGCCACACCTGCTGGCCTTTGGCCTGGTCGACTCACTGGCCAAACGCAATGAAAACCTCGAGATCTTCCGGTACGCTGCGGGTGGATTCCGCGATTTCACAAGAATCGCCGGCAGCGATCCGACCATGTGGCATGACATCTTCCTCGCCAACCGCGACGCTGTCCTGCGCACGCTTGATACATATCGCAGCGATCTCGACGCCCTGCGCGACGCGATCGCTGAAGGGGATGGGCACCAACTGCTGGGTGTATTCACCCGTGCACGGGTTGCCCGCGAGCATTTCAGTAAAATCCTGGCCCGCCGGGCCTATGTGGACGCTATGAACGCCAACGATCTGATTTTCCAGGCCCAACCGGGTGGCCGCCTGAACGGGCGGATCCGTGTACCGGGCGACAAGTCGATTTCCCATCGCTCGATCATGCTCGGCTCGCTGGCCGAAGGTACTACCGAGGTCGAAGGCTTCCTCGAAGGCGAAGATGCGCTGGCGACCCTGCAGGCATTCCGTGACATGGGTGTGGTCATCGAAGGCCCCAACCACGGTCGTGTGACCATTCACGGCGTGGGCCTGCATGGCCTCAAGCCGCCACCTGGGCCGCTGTACGTAGGTAACTCCGGTACTTCGATGCGCCTGCTGTCGGGCCTGTTGGCCGGTCAGTCGTTCGATGTCACCATGACCGGCGACGCCTCGCTGTCCAAGCGCCCGATGAACCGTGTGGCCAACCCGCTGCGCGAAATGGGTGCTGTGGTCGAGACCGGCCCGGACGGCCGCCCGCCGCTGACCATCCGCGGTGGCCACAAGCTCAAAGGGCTGACCTACACGCTGCCAATGGCTAGCGCCCAGGTCAAATCCTGCCTGCTGCTGGCCGGCCTGTACGCCGAAGGCAAGACCACTGTCACTGAGCCTGCACCTACCCGTGACCACACCGAGCGCATGCTGCGCGGTTTTGGCTACTCGGTCGACAGCCATGGCCCGGTGGCCTCGCTGCAGTCCGGTGGCAAGCTGACCGCTACCCGGATCGAAGTGCCGGCTGACATTTCCTCGGCCGCGTTCTTCCTGGTCGCAGCCTCTATCGCTGAAGGCTCCGAGCTGGTGCTGGAGCATGTCGGCATCAACCCGACCCGTACCGGCGTGATCGACATCCTGCGCCTGATGGGCGGCGACATCACCCTGGAAAACCAGCGTGAAGTGGGCGGCGAACCCGTGGCCGACCTGCGTGTGCGCGGTGCCAAGCTGAAGGGTATCGACATTCCTGAAGCGTTGGTGCCGCTGGCCATCGACGAATTCCCGGTATTGTTCGTGGCCGCAGCCTGCGCTGAAGGGCGTACCGTGCTGCGTGGCGCCGAAGAGCTGCGGGTGAAGGAGTCCGATCGCATCCAGGTGATGGCCGATGGCCTCACCACCTTGGGTATCAAGTGCGAGCCGACCCCGGACGGCATCATCATCGACGGCGGCCAGATGGGCGGCGGCGAAGTGCATGGGCATGGTGACCACCGCATCGCCATGGCCTTCAGCGTGGCTTCGCTGCGCGCCAGTGCGCCAATTCGCATTCACGACTGCGCCAACGTCGCCACCTCGTTCCCCAACTTCCTGGCGCTGTGCGCCGAAGTGGGGATTCGCGTGGCAGAAGAGGGCAAGTCGTGAATTCAATGGCACCGGTTATCACCATCGACGGGCCAAGCGGCTCGGGCAAGGGCACGGTCGCCGGGCTGATTGCCCGCGAGCTGGGCTGGAAGCTGCTGGACTCCGGCGCGCTGTATCGCTTGCTGGCATTCAATGCCAGCAACCACGGCGTCGACCTGACCAACGAAGAGCTGCTGACCAAACTTGCCGCCCATCTGGATGTGCAGTTCATTGCTGCCGAGCCCGGTAAGCTGCAACAGATCATCCTTGAGGGTGAGGACGTCAGCAACGTCATCCGTACCGAAACCGTCGGTGCTGGTGCATCGATGGTGGCCTCGCTGCCGGCAGTGCGTGATGCGCTGCTGGTGCGTCAGCGTGAGTTCCGCGAAGAGCCGGGGCTGATTGCTGACGGTCGCGACATGGGTACCGTGGTGTTCCCGGATGCGCCCTTGAAGGTCTTCCTCACCGCCAGCGCGGAGGAGCGCGCACGTCGCCGCTACCTGCAGTTGAAGGGCAAGGGTGAAGATGTTAGTCTGTCGAGTCTGCTGGATGAGATTCGTGCGCGTGATGAGCGCGACACCCAACGTGCAGTGGCCCCGCTGAAGCCAGCGGCCGATGCCATTCAGTTGGACTCTACCGAGTTGTCCATCGAGCAGGTGTTGCAACGTATCAGAAGCGAGATTGCCCAGCGCGACCTTATCTGATAGCCAGGAAAGCAGGCAGGGGCACCAGTCAACGTCCTGCCGGCTTTCCTTTACTTAAAACGAACCCACATTGTCTGGAATGTGGTTATGGGCGTTTGTTTCGCCCGAATCTACAGGAATTAAAATGAGCGAAAGCTTTGCAGAACTCTTTGAAGAAAGCCTGAAAACCCTCAATCTTCAGCCGGGTGCGATCATCACCGGTATCGTTGTCGACATCGACGGCGACTGGGTTACCGTACACGCTGGCCTGAAGTCCGAGGGCGTCATCCCGCTCGAGCAGTTCTACAACGAAGCTGGCGAGCTGACCATCAAGGTCGGTGACGAAGTTCACGTTGCGCTGGACGCGGTCGAAGACGGCTTTGGCGAAACCAAGCTGTCCCGTGAAAAAGCCAAGCGCGCCGAGTGCTGGATTGTTCTGGAAGCAGCTTTCGCCGCCGAAGAAGTGGTCAAGGGCGTTATCAACGGTAAGGTTAAGGGCGGCTTCACTGTCGACGTTAACGGCATCCGTGCGTTCCTGCCGGGCTCCCTGGTTGATGTCCGCCCAGTGCGTGACACCACCCACCTGGAAGGCAAAGAGCTGGAATTCAAGGTCATCAAGCTGGACCAGAAGCGCAACAACGTTGTCGTTTCCCGTCGCAGCGTGCTGGAAGCCGAGAACAGCGCCGAGCGCGAAGCCCTGCTGGAAACCCTGCAGGAAGGCCAGCAAGTCAAAGGTATCGTCAAGAACCTCACCGACTACGGCGCATTCGTGGACCTGGGCGGTATCGACGGCCTGCTGCACATCACCGACATGGCCTGGAAGCGCATCAAGCACCCATCGGAAATCGTTAACGTTGGCGACGAAGTCGACGTACGCGTTCTGAAGTTCGACCGTGAGCGCAACCGCGTTTCGCTGGGTCTGAAGCAGATGGGCGAAGATCCGTGGGTAGCTATCACTGCCCGTTACCCAGAAGGTACTCGCGTACAGGCTCGCGTTACCAACCTGACCGACTACGGCTGCTTCGCTGAGCTGGAAGAAGGCGTTGAAGGTCTGGTACACGTTTCCGAAATGGACTGGACCAACAAGAACATCCACCCGTCGAAAGTCGTTCAGGTTGGCGACGAAGTGGAAGTCATGGTTCTGGACATCGACGAAGAGCGTCGTCGTATCTCCCTGGGCATCAAGCAGTGCAAGTCCAACCCATGGGAAGACTTCTCCGGCCAGTTCAACAAGGGTGACAAGATCACCGGTACCATCAAGTCGATCACCGACTTCGGTATCTTCATTGGTCTGGACGGCGGCATCGACGGCCTGGTTCACCTGTCCGACATCTCCTGGAACGAAACCGGCGAAGAAGCCGTACGTCGTTTCAAGAAGGGCGACGAGCTGGAAACCGTCATCCTGTCGGTCGACCCAGAGCGCGAGCGCATCTCCCTGGGCATCAAGCAGCTGGAAGACGATCCGTTCTCCAACTTCGTTGCTGTCAATGACAAGGGCGCTATCGTCAAGGGCATCGTGAAAGAAGTTGACGCCAAAGGCGCCATCGTCACCCTGGCCGACGACATCGAAGCCACTCTGAAAGCTTCCGAAATCAGCCGTGACCGCGTTGAAGACGCGCGTAACGTTCTGAAGGAAGGCGAAGAGATCGAAGCCAAGATCATCAGCGTTGACCGCAAGTCCCGCGTTATCAGCCTGTCGATCAAATCGAAAGACGACGCTGAAGAGCGCGAAGCTATCCAGAGCCTGAAAAACGCTCCGGAAGCTGCTGCCGACACCACCATGGCTGCGCTGCTGCGCGAAGCAATGGCCAAGCAGAACTGAGTTCTGTTTGATCGGTAAAAAGGGCGACCCTCGGGTCGCCCTTTTTTTGTGCTCCGCAATCAGGCGGCGCGGCGGATGGCACCGGCTTCGCCGGTGTTCGCGGGTAAACCCGCTCCTACACCGATGGCGCTGGATCACACTCGCCTCAGGCCGACGCCCCCCATTGTAGGAGCGGGCTTGCCCGCGAATCAGGCGGCGCTGGCCTGCCTGAGGGGTAGACCATTCTTGAATTACTTCAATCTTGAATTTTTTTATTAAGTCAAGATCCACCCTGTTCAAATCCTTCCCGGCGTGCTACAAACTGGTTAAGCAATGATCTAGCTGCTTGATAACGAAGGGAAAAATATGACGAAGTCGGAGCTGATCGAACGTATTGTCACCCATCAGGGGCTGCTCTCGTCCAAGGATGTGGAGCTGGCCATCAAGACCATGCTTGAGCAGATGTCGCAATGCCTGGCTACCGGCGATCGCATCGAGATCCGCGGTTTTGGCAGCTTCTCGCTGCACTATCGCGCCCCTCGCGTAGGCCGTAACCCGAAGACCGGCCAGTCGGTCAGCCTCGAAGGCAAGTTCGTGCCGCACTTCAAGCCCGGCAAAGAGTTGCGTGACCGGGTCAATGAAGACGAGCATGAAGAGGCCCACACCTGATTCCACAAGGAGCAATCTGATGCGTAACCTCAAGCGCGCCCTGGCGGCGGTGTTCGTGCTGCTATTGGCGGCTGTGGTGTTGTTCTTCGTGCTGGAGAACCAGCAAACCGTGTCACTGGTTCTGTTCGGCTGGGCTGCACCCGCCATGCCGGTTGCTGTCCTGGTATTGGCTGCCTTGGTCATTGGCCTGGCGGTCGGGCCGTTGCTGGGGGCTTACGGCGTGCAGCGCAGCAAGCGCAAGATCAGGGCTTCTGCCCGTCAGGCGGCACTGAACGGCAACTAAGGAAATTTCCTACACCTACTAAAGAAAGGTTCGCCTATGCATGCGTCGGTCGTCATGGAGTAATAGTCCACTTCATTTTCGGTCCAGGCGAGTGTGCGCAGCATGGAATATCCCAGCCTTTCCCATCACGGTGGTACCCGGGGTGTCACCGGGTCCTGTCACCAGCTGCACCTCGGCCCATCCACCAGTTTGCTGGTCGACTGCGGGCTGGAACAGGGAAGTGATGCGCCGCCCGGTGCAGCATCCGCCCCCCTCGGTTTTGATATCCAGGGTATTCAGGCTCTGGTCATCACCCATGTCCATATCGACCATGTCGGGCGCATCCCTGCGCTGCTGGCAGCGGGTTACCGTGGCCCTATCCTGTGCAGCGAGCCTTCGGCCCGGCTGCTGCCGCTGGTGCTGGAAGACGCCTACAAGCTGAGCATCAGCAGCGAGCCTGCGCAGGTGGCGCGCTATCTCGATTTCATCGGTGACCTTATCGTGCCGCTGCCCTTCGAGCAGTGGCACACGGTGGTTGAGTACCCTGGTCTTGCCTGCCGTATTCGCCTGCAGCGTGCAGGGCATCTGCTGGGTTCCGCTTATGTTGAGTGCGATATGCAGCATGAGCAAACCAACAGCCGGTATGTGTTTTCTGGCGATCTGGGCGCTTGTGGCAACCCGCTGCTGCGCCCGGTGCAGCCCCCGGAGCGTGCTGACGTGCTGGTGCTGGAAAGCACCTACGGCGACCGCCTGCACCCGCAGGCAGACGACCGCCGTCAGCGGTTGGAAGACGCCATCGACCGAGCCCTGGCCGACAAAGGTACCCTCCTGATTCCTGCATTCAGTCTTGGTCGCACGCAGGAGCTGTTGTACGAGCTGGAAGACATTCTGCACCGCAAAGCCCTGCTGAACACTACCGGTCCGGCTCCGGACGGTGAGCCAATCGACTGGTCACAGTTGCCCATCATCCTCGATTCGCCCTTGGCTCAGCGCATCACCCGCGTGTACCGGGAGCTGCACGAATACTGGAATGCAGAAGCCAGGGCGCGTGTTGCAGCCGGGCGCGATCCACTCGGCTTCAGCCAACTGATCAGTGTGGACACCCATGCCCGCCACCAGCAGGTGGTCAATTACCTCAAGAGCACCGGGCGACCGGCGATCGTGATTGCCGGCAATGGCATGTGTTCGGGTGGGCGCATCGTCAATTACCTCAAGGCCATGCTGGGGGATCCGCGGCATGAGGTGATGTTCGTGGGGTACCAGGCTAAGGGGACGCCGGGGGCGGTGATACAGGCGAGTGAGGGGGCGGAGGGTTTTGTGCAGATCGACCTGGATGGGCATATGTACGAGGTGCGGGCTAAGGTCATGACGTTGTCGGGGTACTCGGGGCATGCGGACCAAAAAGGGTTAGTGAGCTTCGCAACACGAGGCCCTAGCTCGGCAGTGAATATCCTCTTAGTGCACGGTGATCCTAATGCAAAAGCTGCGTTGAGCCAGGCCTTGATGACCGCAAGCTTAGCGTTCAAGCACAGGGTAGAGGTGAGCATTCCTCGATAACGACCTGACAGTCTGAACAGGCCTTGGTGGAACCAGGGAACTACTTTTACGGTCATTGCCTCTCAGGTCACATGTGTGGGGCAGCATTTTTTCCAAGCTTCCTTCGGTCAGGTCCAGGATCAAGCAGAGGCTAATTGCCGCTGCGCTCGATTTTAGTTACCGTAGGAGCGGCCGCTATAGAATTCAGCGCTGCTTGGTATACCAGTAGTCTGTTCAGCTTTTCGGAATCAAGGAAAAATAAAAGAAATGCGCAATGACCTCGAGCGCTTCAAGCAAGAGCGTGAATTTGATATTTTCGATTTGACTGAGGGGATATGGCGGCAGCGTTGGTTGGTGCTGGTGGTTACTGCAGTGGTGGTCGCGGTCTTCGCTATTTACGCGATTGCAGTGACGCCCGTTTATCAAGCCAAGCTGAATGTTCAGCCTCCGTTAGATAGCGATATCAATCAGCTGAATGTCGGGCGGTCGGATGGCAGAGGGCTTCTTGTGCCAATAACGGCAAAGTTTGTGAATGACGTTTATTTGCGAAACTTGCAGTCAAATGTTTTACGACAGATGTTTTACAAACGTGTCTATTTGGCGAGTCTTGTTGAAAATGTTGACGGTGAATCGCAAGCAGGGCTTTATGCAAAGTTTAATGCTCAGTTTTTGGTTGGTATCAATCAGTCAGAGCAATATGCAACAGTAACAGTGTTGGCGGAGGATCCTAAACAAGCCGCTGATTGGGCTGTGCGCTATGCGGAGATGGCGGGTGAGCAATCAAAAAAAGAGTTGATGGAAAGGGTGGCGTCTGACTTTAAAGTAGAAGCTGATAATATTCAGCAATCTATAGATTCTGCGCGGGCGAAAGCCAAACTTGAGCGGGATGACCGCATTGCCCAATTGACAGAAGCCTTGAAAATATCAAGGTCGATCGGTTTGGAAAAACCGCCAATTATTGAAAATAATCTTTCGTCTGAAGTTTCTGCAGGTATGAACGGGTCGCTAATGTACATGCGAGGGAGCAAGGCCCTGGAGTCGGAAATTCAGAATCTCCAGACACGCTCATCTGATGATCCATTCGTCAATAACCTCCGCGAGCGTGAAGAGCAGGTGGCCGTCTATCGATCTTTGAAGGTTAGCCCTGATCAATTCTCGGTGTATCGTCAGGATGGTGTCGTCGAGATACCAGAGAGGCCGATTAAACCAAGGAAGGCATTGCTGGTGGCTGTCGGAATATTTGCGGGCTTGTTTCTAGGGATTTTTATTGCTCTTGTTCGTGAGGCTTGGCGTTTCCGTCAAGCGCGTTTGCGCACGTAGCCAGTAGCCGATTGGCCGGTGCAGTCAGTTATCGCATTCCGTAAAGTCAAGAGTCATGGAATGACTCACCAGACTGAAGCAATGATCAAATTTTTTAAGGGTTCGATTGAAAATGAGTGAGCGATATCTAGTCTCAGTGGTAGTGCCAACCCATAACCGCTCAAAGTATGCGATCCCTTGCGTGAAAAGCCTGCTGGAAATTAAAAGCGACCGGCTGCAGATCGTTGTGCACGACACCAGCAATGATGACTGTGCTCTCGCGGCATGGGCGGTCGCTCAGACAGATTCGCGTTTGGTGTACGTACATTGGAAAAATCGTCTTTCCATGACCGAGAATCATGAGCGTGCGATTGAGCTGGCAGAAGGCGAATACGTATGCCTGATCGGTGACGACGACACAGTCTCCGCGAGAATCATCGAAGCAGCCGAGTTCGCAAAATCTGAGGCGATCGAAATGCTGACGCCACAGGTAAAAGCGTTTTACTACTGGCCTGACTTTCGGACCAGGTTCTATGGCGCCGCGCATGCCGGGCGCATTTACTTGGACGATTTTTCCGGTGGATGCATACAGTATGACGTGAAAGCACGTTTGGATATTGCACTGCATGAAGCTTGTCAGGGTACTGATGCGTTACCCAAGCTTTATCACGGATTGGTCAAGCGCCGTCTTCTGGATGAGCTTCGGCAGCGTAGCGGTAAGATCTTCTATGGAACTAGCCCTGACATGTCAGCCTCCATCTCGCTATCTCTGATAGGTAAAACATACTCCCTCATAGACTTTCCCTTTACCATGCCGGGCGGTGGCGGAGGCAGCAATAGCGGGCGCAGTGCTATGGGGAAGCACAAGGGCGATCTTAAAAGCGATCCACACATGAAGCCGTTCACCGATCTACGTTGGCCGCCTGAGTTGCCGATGTTTTTCAGTGTGGAGACTGTCTGGGCCCACGCTGCTTGGGCCACCCTTGATGGCTTAGGTGATAAAACTCGTCAAGCCCAGTTCAATCTGGCTCGGCTTTATGCTTTATGCCTTTTCCATCATCGGGATTATGCAAAGGAGGTGCTCTCGGCGCGGCGTGCTGCTAAGCAAGGCGGATGCACCCAAGTCGGTACTGCCCGGATCGTTTCGGAGCTGTTCTCTGTCGCCTGCAAGTATGCGCTTGCCAGGTTTAAACGCGTTTTGAAGCCCAAGGCTAGTAATGGTCGAGAAGTAGTAGCTGTGGTTGAAGACGTGTATCTTGCCCGGCAGGCCTTGGATCAGCGACTGCCTTTGAGCTTGTCAGGCTCTGCACAAAGCGGGTCATCGTCAGTAAGCGCTCAGGGTAGTGAGTGATTGTGCAGCCATGAAGATACCTAACCTATCATCGCTATTGCTTGCCAGTTTTTCTGGAAAATTGATCTATGCGTTGGCGAGCTTGGCTTCCCTGCCTGTGGCAGCACATGTATTGGGGGCCGAAGCGGTGGGGTTGGTCGGTTTCTTCACCACGCTTCTGATGGTACTGATGGTGCTCGAGGGCGGGCTTACCAGTAGTGTAATACAGCGCTTGGCGAGTATAAGAGGCTCACGATTAATCGGGCGCTCACATCGTCCCATTTTCGCGCTCATCAATACCTATTTGCTGGTGTTCACCTTAATGGGATTGGTGGCGGCGTTAGTGATTGTGATGGCTTCACCCCTGCTTGTGTCAAGTTGGCTGAAGCTCACCGTGATTGCTGAGCAGCAAGCACTATATTGTTTGTATTGTATGGCTATATTTATTGGATTGAATCTCCCGGTGATGTTGTTGCAGGGAGTATTTGTCGGCCATGAGCTACAGCAGTCGTTAAATAAGATTTATATTCCGTACTCCATAATGCGGACGCTGGGCGTGCTTCTGGTTGTTAGCGAGGTTTCGCGTCTTGATAGTGTGGTTGGCTATTTTATAGTTCAGGTAGTGGTGCAATTTGTTTATGTCGTTTCCTTGCTCTTGGTGTTGAAAAGGCATGGAGTTCTCGGGCGAGCCAGGGTCCACTTCAAATATCTGAAGCACGGAATTGCTTTTAGTCGAGGGGTTTTTCTAATCTCACTGACCTCGCTGATAACGGTGCAATACGACAAGGTATTCATGAGCGGTAAGCTTGGCTTGGAAGAGTATGCCTATTACAGCCTGGCGAGCACGGTCGCTGGATTTCCCTACATATTCTCGACAGCTTTTAATGCTGTTTTGTTTCCGAGGTTTTCAAGTAACTTGCGGCTTGGCCAGTTTGACGTAATAGAAAAAATATTTCGTGCTGCACTGGTTTTGTTTTCCCTTGTCATGACAATTATGTGCAGCGCGGTATTTTGGTTTGCTCAGCCCGTTCTACTTATGCTGTTTGAGCCGTTCCTGGCAAACGGAATGGCGATCGTGTTGCCGTGGTTATTAGTGGGTACGGCATTACAATCTCTATTAATTATTCCCTTTGCGCTGCAGTTAGCGGCAAGTTGGACTTCACTGTCTTTTCGCTTGAATTTGGTGGCAGTGCCCGTCATGCTGTTGGCGCTACCCACGCTGGTGGCTCACTTTGGAGCGGTCGGCGGAGGGTACACTTGGGTGCTTTACAATTTGTTTTCGCTTGCGTGTACTGCATATTTCACATGCCGTCGCTTTCCTTGGTTGAAGAGCGCATATAGAACCTGTCTGATAGCTGTGCTTTTCACTACCGCACTGGCGAACGGAATTTTTTTCCTATGTTCAATTTGGTTAAGCAGCGGTTTGGCTGTCTTGGTCGTGACGTGTCTTTCTTCGGCAGCGTTGTGCGCAGTAGGCTTGGTAGTTTTTCGACGGCATCTTGCTGGACTCAGATGACGTGACCGTATACGCTTTCCTGATTAGGGAGAATGACAATGAAAATCATGGTGCTCGGTGCGTCCGGGATGTTAGGTAGCGCGGTATTCAGGCATCTGGCGTCTGATCCACGCTACGACGTGTGTGGTACCGTCCGTAGTGCGGGGGTGTTACGATTTTTCTCACCGGCTGAGCAGGTGCGCATTCAGGTGGGTATCGATGTGCTTAACCAGGATGAGATTTTAGCACTGTTTAATCAGCACCGTCCTGACGTAATAATCAATTGCACCGGTTTAATAAAGCAACTGGCAACTGCAAACGATCCGCTTGCTGTACTGCCGATCAATTCTTTGCTACCCCATCGGCTGCAAAAAATAGCCAGTTTGATTGGCGCTCGTCTAGTTCATATTAGTACGGATTGCGTATACGCCGGAACTCGAGGGATGTACATTGAGTCAGACCCGTCTGATGCAGAGGACCTTTATGGTAAGTCGAAGTATATTGGCGAGGTCACTGATGCGACCAATGCCATTACACTTAGGACTTCCATTATTGGTCATGAGCTGAGCAGTAGCAAATCACTCATTGACTGGTTCTTGTCGCAAACAGGTCCTGTGAAGGGTTATCAGCGAGCGATTTTCTCAGGTTTGCCCACCGTTGAATTAGGTCGGATCATCGGCAATCTCGTCTTGCCTAATACTGAATTAAGCGGCCTTTATCACGTGTCAGCTGATGCCATTGATAAGTATTCGCTGTTAAGTAAAGTCGCGAGGATTTATGGTAAGGCTATCACTATTACAGCCGATGATGAGGTAGTCATTGACCGGTCTCTCGATTCGACACGTTTCCGAGAAGCTGTCGGATATGTGCCTCCCTGTTGGGATGATTTGATATCTAGCATGCGCGACTTTAAATAGATTTTTCAGGGCAAATATATGTTCAAAAATAAAGTATTGATGATTACCGGTGGCACTGGATCGTTCGGTAATACAGTGCTAAAGCGCTTTTTGGATACTGATGTTAAAGAAATAAGAATATTCAGTCGCGATGAAAAAAAACAAGAAGACATGCGTATCGCCTTGGGTAACGACAAGGTAAAGTTTTATATTGGCGATGTTCGGGACTATAGCAGCCTTATCCAGGCAATGGTGGGCGTGGATTATATTTTTCACGCTGCAGCACTAAAGCAAGTTCCATCTTGTGAGTTTTTTCCAATGGAGGCCGTGAAAACCAATGTCATGGGGACTGAAAATGTTCTCAATGCGGCGGTTGAGTGTAAGGTCAAACGCGTTGTTGTTTTGAGTACTGATAAAGCGGTTTATCCCATAAATGCGATGGGTATTTCCAAGGCTCTAGCTGAGAAGTTGGTAATCGCGAAATCTCGGATGATTCCCGATACTTCACCCACCGTTATATGTGCCACTCGTTACGGCAATGTCATGGCGTCCCGCGGGTCAGTGATTCCGCTATTTGTGAATCAACTTAAGTGTGGGCAGGCGTTGACGGTCACAGACCCCAATATGACCCGTTTTCTGATGTCATTGGAAGACTCGGTCGATCTGGTTTTGCACGCGTTTGAGCACTCCCAGCAAGGTGATATCTTTGTTCAGAAAGCGCCCGCTTCGACAGTGGGAGATTTGGCGGAAGCGCTCAAGCAGCTCTTTGTATCAAACAGTGAAGTCAAGGTGATTGGTACCCGGCACGGCGAAAAGCTCTACGAATCATTGATATCTCGCGAAGAGATGGCTAAGGCTGAGGACATGGGGCGGTACTATCGGATCCCTGCCGACAATCGCGATCTGAATTATGAGAAGTATGCTTCTGATGGCGAGCAGGAGGTCTCTCAGCTTGATGACTACACCTCCCATAATACAACGCTGCTGTCCATCGAAGAAATCAAGGAGACGTTGTTGAGGTTGGAGTATATTCAGCAAGAGTTGAAGGTTTGACTGCGATGTCTCTGTGGTTGCAGTGCATTATCTTTAATGGTGCTGGAAAAGGTGGTTCGCAGTGACAAAGGCTTCTGTCAGTGTAATTGTTCCTTGCTATCGGAGCAAAGCATCAATTTCGCGTGCGGTCGAATCGGTGTTTACGCAAACCCTAAGACCGATCGAAGTAATTTTGGTTGATGACTGTAGCCCAGATGATACGCTTGAACAACTGTATGCCGAGCAGCAAAAATACCCGGCAGGTTGGATAAAAGTGATTAAACTGCCGCGGAATGGTGGGCCAGGGAACGCACGCAATGCAGGCTGGGCACAGGCGAGCGGCAAGTATGTGGCCTTCTTAGACTCTGATGATTGTTGGCATGCTCGAAAAGTAGAACTTCAGTACAACTGGCTTGAACAGCACCCCGAAGTAACTTTGTTGGGGCAAAAATTTGCTTCGGGGATGCAGCGAGAGCCGGCTGTAGAGGAAGTGAGTTGTACCCAGGTAACAAAGCGACAGCTACTGTTTTCTAATCAATTTACTACATCATCGGTAATGCTCCAGCATGGCGTGAAAAGTCGATTTAAACAAGGAAAGCGCTACTGTGAGGATTATCAGCTCTGGTCTGATATCCTTTTTAAGGGGGGTGTGTGTTGCAATATGGATTTTCCGTTGGTCAAAACCTTTAAACCTGTTTATGGGGATTCTGGTTTGAGCGGGCAGTTATGGTCTATGGAGTTGGGTGAATTAGGTGTTCATGGCGCGCTGTTGCGGGAAAAGAGAATTGGAATCCTGCCATTTTTGTTGGCCGTGTCGTGGTCGATGCTGAAGTTTGCCCGACGTGTCGTAAACTCATATGTGCGAAGACGTTAATGATTTATATCTTCGGCTGGGCAATGATGCTGTTGGCGCTAGTTGCTTCTGAAATTACCAAGAACAGGAGCCGTATTCCTGTTGCTTTGGTGATTTTGTTTGTTGCAGTAGTAGCTGTATTGCGCGGTGCTGTTGGTACGGATACTAACACCTATGAGTGGTTGTTGGGTTTGGCTACCTTGGATCCTTTGGCGGGAGGGGTTGAGCCTGCCTTTACTTTCCTGGGCTGGATTTTCATGGGCGTTACAGGCTCTTCTGTTGGCGCAGTGAGATTATTTGGTCTTTTGCTATTTATTGTTCTTTTTTATTATTTGTTGCGCTCCAATGCGAATGAGCGATTTTTTTTGTTGTCCTGTTTCTTACCTTCCTTTATTTATCAGTACAGCATGAACACATTGCGATTAGGTTTGGCCAGTGTGTTTTTGCTTTTAGCATTCCAATATGCTCGACGGATTCGTTACTCAAGACGGGTAGGTTTTTCGTTGCTCGCTTTGGGGTTTCATTATTCCTCGATTTTTAACGTCGCCTATCTGATGATGTTGCGCGTCCCGTGGGCGCGCTGGAGCAGTTTAATTGCCGGCCTTGGTTTTGTGGTGTGCGTGGCGTTGTTACTGGTCCTTAAAAGTGATTATTTCCTGATGAAGCTCAGTGCTTACAGTGCAGTTTCATCACCTGGAAAGTTTTCTGGCATGAGTAAGGTGGCGGTCATTGCAGTCATGCTCATGGCGGTTGTGGCTTCGCGCCTGCCGCGCAGCGACAAAATAAAGTTAGTGATTCTTACTACTGTTTTAACAATCGCATTTTTTGCGTTAGCAAGCATTAGTTATGCTGGGTTGCGATTTCTCGATTTGTTGTCGTTCTCGCTGCCATTAGCCGTTCTGGTAGCGTATAACGATAATGAGCGCTCCTTGGACTGGGCGATAAAAATAGGGCTATCGGCAGTTGGGATCTTGTCAATGGTGGCTAGTTACAGGAACTATCTCCAGGAAATGGGGCAGGGTCCTAGCCCTTTTTTGCCTTATCATTTACTGGATGCACTCGGCGGCCTGTAAGTTGGTGTCGCAAGGTTGTGATAGGAGCGGGAACTTGAAAATCCTAGTATTGGGCGCAAATGGCTTCATTGGGGGACGTTTGATGACGGTCCTCGCCGAGCAAGCGCACTCGATTCGAATGTTGACCCGTAAGCCCGGGAAAGCATCCAGTGAAAAACTGGAAGTGCTAGTGGGGGATCTCACGAGTGATACGCTGGACGTTGAACGTCTTGTAGATGGCTGTGATGTGATCATCAATTGTGCGGGTGAAATCAAGAATGAGCAATTAATGCCCGCTTTGCATGTGAGCGCGGTAAAGCGCCTACTCGATGCCCTTGGCCGCAGGGGCCGGGGGGCGCCTCACGTTCGCTGGGTACAATTGAGCAGTGTTGGCGCGTATGGACCAGCGGCGGGCAAAAGACGAGTGGTCACCGAGCAGACCGCACCTAATCCTCAAGGAATGTACGAGATTACCAAGACCGATGCGGACAAGCTGATCATGTCTCATGCTGCATTGCAGGGAGAGTCGGGTGACTGGGTAATACTTCGACCGTCCAATGTGTTTGCTTGTGACATGCCCAATGGTTCCATTCGTCAGTTGGCCAGGATCATTTGTAAAAAGATGTTCTTCTACGTTGGGCGCGAAGAAGCGATTGCCACTTACATTCATGCGAATGACGTTGCAGCAGCCCTTGCCTGTTGTTCGATTGAGCCACGTGCAGCGAGGCAAATCTACAACTTGTCCAATGATTGCAGGCTGAGGGACGTGGTCGAGGCACTTGCAGATTGTCAAGGTGTTCAGGCGCCGCAATGGTGGTTGCCGGAGTGGCTAGTCAGAGTGGCTGTTTGGCTTGCTGGGAACATGATGCGTTTGCCGTTAACACAAAGTCGAGTAGATGCCCTAGTAAATAAAACTTCTTATCCTGCGGAGAAAATACGCAACGATTTGAATTTTACGCCTAAGTACAGCGTCCCCTTGCACATATGTGAAGTGATCCAAAAATAATGGAATTATGAATTGAAGGCTATTGGGTAATTTTATCTGTGACTGGCGCATTGGAATCTAACAGTATGTCAATTAAGGGTTTGCGGGTAGCACGGATTTCTACTGTCCCGTTTTTTGTGGTTACGCAGCTCAGCGCTCAATTGCGAGCGCTAAATGAAGCGGGAGCAGAGGTCGACGTGATCGCCAGTAACGACGACATGAGTGGAGTGCTTCAGTCAAGGAAGGATCTGAATTTTATACCTGTCGAGATAGCCCGTGAAATCAGCCCGTTGAAGGATTTGCGGAGCCTGATAAAGCTTATCATCTTGTTCAGGAAGCAGGGTTATGACATCGTTCACTCCACGACGCCTAAAGCAGGACTGCTAGCGGCTATTGCTGGGCGGATCGCAGGTGTCAAGATACGTTTGCACACCTTCACAGGCCAGCCTTGGGTAACCATGAATGGGTTCAAAAAGCACCTGCTAAAATTTTGCGACGCGCTAATCGCCAGATTAAATACCCACAACTACGCCGACAGTGTCAGCCAGCGAGAGTTTCTCGTTCGAGAAGGTGTGATTCATCAAGAGAAAGTGTCAGTGATTGGCTTCGGTTCACTGGCGGGTGTTGATATGGATCGATTTGACCGTCAGCGTTTTTCACCGGAGGTGATTGCGCAGACCAGAAACGAACTCGAAATTCCTCAGGATGCCAAAGTTCTTCTCTTTGTTGGGAGGGTCACTCCAGAAAAGGGTATAGGTGAACTCATGGAGGCTTTCACCACGCTGAGGGCAGTGCATGCGGACCTTTTTCTCGTGCTGGTCGGGCCTTATGAGGCTGAAGGGCGAGAGGTTGTCGAGTCTCATTTTGCAGCGGGGACCGCGCACGTAAAGGTGCTTGGCCTGCAGGAATTGCCTGAAAAATTTATGGCAGCGGCCGATTTGCTCTGTTTGCCGAGCTATCGGGAAGGTTTCGGTACGGTAGTTATCGAAGCAGCAGCGATGGGCCTTCCAACAGTTGGAACGGATATCTATGGCCTTAATGATGCTGTCGTCAATGGCGAAACGGGGCTATTGGTGCCTGTCCGTAACCCCGGTGCTTTATCCGATGCGATAGATGCTCTACTGTCGCACCCCCAGCGGCTGATTAGCATGTCCACAAAGGCAAGAGAGCGTGCGAGAAGGGACTTCGATTCCAGGCACTGCTCAGCGCTTTTAATCCAACAATATGAAGGATTTTACAAGTGAGTCATTCAGCAGAACTGTCAGCCGGTGAGCGCATTCTGGTGACGGGATCCACCGGTTTTGTGGGGGGCGCGCTGTTGAACGGGCTTATAGAGACTGGGCGTTTTGACGTAGTCGCACAGTACCGTGAGAGGCCAGAAGCGATCAGCACTCTGGTAGACGCGGTATGTGTGCCTTCGATCAACGGCGAGACTGATTGGAAGGCCGCGCTGGAAAACGTTGATGTTGTCGTACATTGCGCGGCGCGTGTTCACGTAATGAATGAAACTACGAACGATCCCTTGGCTGCTTTTCGTCGCGTGAATGTAGATGGAACGCTTGCACTCGCCCGCCAGGCAGCGAGTGCTGGTGTCCGTCGATTCATCTACTTGAGCTCCATCAAGGTTAATGGTGAGGAAACGAGCGAAGCTCCTTTCAACGCGCAGGACAACTGTTCACCGACTGATCCCTACGGTATATCCAAGTGGGAGGCCGAGCAGGGTTTGCTGGCCTTGGCAGCGGAGAGCGCAATGGATGTCGTGATTGTTCGACCACCACTGATCTACGGTCCAGGGGTAAAGGCGAATTTTCTTAAGATGGTCAAATGGATGGATCGAGGTATACCGTTGCCTTTGGCGTCAGTGCACAACAGCAGAAGCCTGGTGGGATTGAGTAACCTCATTTCCCTCCTGATTCATTGCATTGACCACCCAAACGCTGGCAATCAGATATTCCTCGTGTCAGATGGCCAGGATCTGTCGACGCCAGCTCTGTTATCGAAAGTAGCAGGCGCGCTAGGTAAATCATCCCGTTTGATACCGTTCCCGGTGTCATTTTTGCTGGGGCTGGCAGCCTTGGTTGGGAAAAAGGCAGAATTTCGCCGACTGTGTGGCTCACTGACGATAGACATTGAAAAAAATAGACGGTTGCTCGGTTGGCAGCCGCAGTCTTCGGTATCCGATGAATTGAAGCGAACCGTCAAAGCATATCGTCAGCAGGAATCCAAATGAGCCTTTGGTTGCTATTACCCATTACCGCAATTCTTTCATATTTTTTAACCGCCGCCCTTCGTCGCTATGCGCTCTCAGCGAGCATGATAGATGTGCCGAATGCACGCAGTTCCCACACCGTGCCCACGCCTCGTGGTGGTGGCGTTGCTATTGTGTTGTCGTTCCTTTTAGGGTTGGTAGTACTTGGAATCGTGGGAGTGTTGCCTGGCGCTCTAGCAGTAGGGCTTTTCGGGGCAGGTCTGATCGCAGCGCTGATAGGGTTTCTTGATGACCATGGTCATGTGCCTGCACGCTGGCGATTGCTCGGGCATTTTTCTGCCGCGGCCTGGGGCTTGTTCTGGATGGCAGGTGCTCCCCCCCTTGAGCTCTTTGGAACGGTTATAGATCTGGGGTGGGTGGGAAGCGTTCTTGCGGCCGTGTATTTGGTCTGGTTACTCAATTTGAACAATTTCATGGATGGAATTGATGGCTTGGCCAGTGGCCAGGCCGTGACGGCATGCATCGGTGGCGCATTGCTCTATTGGCTGGGCGGGCAGGCATCGCAACTGTGGCTTTGCGGCTTGTTGCTGGCCGCAGTGGCAGGTTTCTGGATCTGGAACTTCCCTCCAGCGAAGATCTTCATGGGCGATGCCGGCAGTGGTTTCCTCGGGATCATGATGGGGCTACTGGCCCTGCAGGCTGCTTGGATTTCGCCTGCTTTTTTCTGGAGTTGGCTAATACTGCTAGGAGTATTCGTTGTTGATGCAACCTGGACCCTGATTCGAAGGCTCCTGCGTGGGGAGAAGGTCCACGAGGCACATCGCAGCCACGGCTATCAGTATGCGGCCAGGCACTACAAAAGCCACAGAGTAGTCACTCTCACTGTGCTGTTGATCAATGTACTCTGGCTGACACCACTCGCGTTGCTGGTGGGATCGGGGCTCCTTGACGGAGTTGGCGGTCTACTGATCGCCTATGCGCCGCTATGTGTACTGGCGGCAAAGTTTAACGCCGGACGGCGGGAGGCCTGACTATCTATGAGACCAGGAGGCGATAACAAGATGCGCAGTTGGCTTCTACAGCTTACGCGGCGCCAGAAACGGATGCTGCAATTGTCTACTGATGTGCTGCTGATATGGGTGGCGCTCTGGCTCGCGTTTGTGGTCCGTCTAGGCATTGAAGAGATGGCTAACCCCATAATCGACCATGCATGGCTGTTCCTCACTGCTCCTTTGGTGTCCATTCCGTTGTTCATTCGCTTCGGCTTGTACCGTGCGGTGATGAGATATTTCGGTAACGACGCCTTGATCGCCATCATCAAGGCCGTGACACTCTCGGCGCTCATTCTCGGCTTCATCATCTACTGGGCTAGCAACCACCAGAATGTTGTGCCACGGTCCATAACCTTCAATTACTGGTGGTTGAGCCTGATCATGATCGGCGGTCTTCGCCTGGCCATGCGGCAGTATTTCTTGGGTGACTGGTTTGCCGCTGCAGTGCAGCACGTTCCTTTTGCCAATAATGGCCGTGGCGACAGCCTGCCGCGGGTCGCCATCTATGGCGCCGGTGGTGCTGGCAATCAGCTTGCTGCCGCCCTGCGGTCTGACAAGGCCCTGCGCCCGGTTGCCTTCATCGACGATGACCCCAGCATCACCGACCGGGTGATTGCCGGCTTGCAGGTCTACCGCCCCGACCAGTTACAGGACATGATCGATGCCACGGGAGCGCAGGAAATCCTGCTAGCCATACCGTCCTCTACCCGCACTCGCCGTCGCGAAATCCTTAACTTCCTTGAAGGCTACCCGCTGCACGTGCGCAGTATTCCCAGCTTCCTGGACCTGGCCAGCGGTAAAGTAAAGGTGGACGACATCCAGGAAGTAGATATTGCCGACCTATTGGGTCGCGATGCCGTCCCGGCACAGGCTGACCTGCTGGAGCGCTGCATCGTCGATCAGATCGTACTGGTAACCGGTGCCGGCGGCTCCATCGGCTCGGAACTGTGCCGGCAGATATTGGGCCAGGGGCCAAAAACCCTGCTGTTGTTCGATCACAGTGAATTCAACCTCTACAGCATCCTCTCCGAGTTGGAGCAGCGTGTTGCCCGTGAATCCCTTACGGTCAGCCTAGTACCCATGCTGGGCTCGGTGCGCAACCAGTCCCAGCTTCTGGACATCATGCGCACCTGGCACGTCGATACTGTCTATCACGCAGCCGCCTATAAGCACGTGCCGATGGTGGAGCACAACATCACCGAAGGCCTGATGAATAATGTCATCGGCACACTGCACACTGCCCAGGCCGCGTTGCAGGCCGGGGTTGCCAACTTCGTGCTGATTTCCACCGACAAGGCCGTGCGCCCGACCAATGTGATGGGCAGCACCAAACGCCTGGCCGAGATGACCCTGCAGGCGCTGAGCCGTGAAGTGGCGCCGGTGCTGTTTGGCGACAGCAGCAACGTTTCGCAGGTGAACAAGACCCGCTTCACCATGGTGCGCTTCGGTAACGTGCTGGGCTCATCGGGGTCGGTGATTCCACTGTTCCACAAGCAGATCAAGGCGGGCGGCCCGCTTACCGTCACCCACCCCAAGATCACCCGCTACTTCATGACCATTCCCGAGGCCGCGCAGCTGGTAATTCAGGCCGGCTCCATGGGCAAGGGTGGCGATGTGTTCGTGCTGGACATGGGCGAGCCGGTGAAAATTGTGGAACTGGCCGAGAAGATGATTCACCTGTCGGGCTTCAGTGTGCGCTCCGAGCGTAACCCGATGGGTGATATTGCCATTGAGTTCACCGGGTTGCGTCCGGGGGAAAAGCTGTATGAAGAGTTGCTGATTGGCGATAACGTCATTGCGACCCGTCACCCGATGATCATGAGTGCCAATGAAGACTTCCTGCCCTGGGATACGCTCAAGGAGTTCCTGCGGCAGCTGATGGCGGCAGCGGCGGTGGATGACTTTGTGCGGGTACGGCAGTTGCTGCGTGAAACCGTGAGCGGCTATTCGCCGGAAGGCGAGATTGTCGACTGGATTTACCAGCAGCGGCGCCTGGAGCCTTGACCTTGCTTTGCAGGTAATCCTGCTTCCACAGGGCCGCAGCGCGGCCCCTGTATCTCCGCCATTCCAGCCTGAATATCACGTTGCCATCGTCTTCGCTCTCGAATCAACCGCCGACAGTCTAGAATCCTGAAAGTGGAAGCGCAGACCCTGACAACGGAAGCAGACAAACATGACCATTCTGGTAACCGGCGGTGCAGGCTTTATCGGGGCGAACTTCGTTTTGGACTGGCTGGCCGGCGATGACGAACCCGTGGTCAACCTGGACAAACTCACCTATGCAGGCAACCTGCAGACCCTGAGCAGCCTGCAGGGCGACAAGCGCCATATCTTCGTGCACGGCGACATTGCCGATAGCCGGCTGGTCGCGGAATTACTGAATGCCCATCAGCCCCGCGCCATCATCAACTTTGCCGCCGAGTCCCACGTCGACCGCTCGATCCATGGCCCGCAAGCCTTCATTGAAACCAACGTCGTCGGCACGTTCCAGTTGCTGGAAGCCGCGCGTGCATACTGGGGCGGCCTTGATGAGCCGGCGCGGCAGGCATTCCGCTTCCTGCATGTGTCTACCGACGAAGTGTATGGCTCTCTGACTGCCGCCGAACCGGCTTTCACTGAAACCCACCAGTACCAGCCTAACAGCCCGTACTCGGCCAGCAAGGCTGCCAGCGACCACTTGGTGCGTTCGTACTACCACACCTACGGCCTGCCGGTGCTGACCACCAATTGCTCGAACAATTACGGCCCTTATCACTTCCCGGAAAAGCTCATCCCGCTGATGATCGTCAACGCCCTGGCCGGCAAGCCGCTGCCGGTGTATGGCGACGGTCAGCAGATTCGCGACTGGTTGTACGTAAAGGACCACTGCAGCGCCATCCGCCGCGTACTGGAGGCCGGCAAAGCTGGTGAGGTGTACAACGTCGGCGGCTGGAATGAAAAGCCCAACCTGGACATCGTCAACCGCGTATGCGCGCTGCTGGACGAACTGCGCCCACGCGCCGACGGCAAGCCCTACGCCGAACAGATCACCTATGTAAGCGACCGTCCAGGTCACGACCGCCGTTATGCCATCGATGCCCGCAAGCTGGAGCAGGAGCTTGGCTGGAAGCCTGCGGAAACGTTCGAAACCGGCATCCGCAAAACCGTGGCCTGGTACCTCGACAATCAGGACTGGGTGCAGAACGTGCAGTCTGGCAGTTACCGCGACTGGGTAGAAAAAAACTACGCAGGGCGTTCTGCATGAAGGTGCTGCTGCTGGGTAAGGACGGTCAGGTAGGATGGGAACTGCAACGCAGCCTGGCCCCACTGGGGCAGTTGCTGGCGCTGAACGCTCGCAGCCAGGCGTACTGTGGCGACCTGGCCAACTTGCTTGGCCTGGCCGAAACGGTCCGTGTCTATGCCCCCGATGTCATCGTCAATGCGGCGGCCTACACTGCCGTGGACAAGGCCGAGAGTGACCGTGAGCAAGCCTTCAAGGTAAACGCCGACGCCGTCGGCGTGCTGGCCCGCGCTGCCGCCGAATGTGGCGCGCTACTGGTACATTACTCCACCGACTACGTGTTCCCGGGGCAGGGCACCCAGCCTTGGCGCGAAGACGATGCCGTTGACCCATTGAATACCTATGGCGCCAGCAAGCTGGCCGGCGAGCAAGCGATCCAGGCTGCCGGTTGCCAGCACCTGATTTTCCGCACCTGCTGGGTGTATGCCGCACGCGGCAACAATTTCGCCAAAACCATGCTGCGCCTGGCTGCGGAGCGTGACAGCCTGGGCGTGATCGATGACCAGCACGGTGCCCCGACGGGTGCAGAACTGATCGCCGACATCACCGCGCACGCCATTGTCGCCACGCGCCGCAACCCATCCCTGGCTGGCCTGTACCACCTGGCCGCTGAGGGTGAAACCACCTGGTGCGGCTATGCCCGTTACGTACTGGAGCAAGCGGCGGTCCATGGCGTGCCGCTGAAAGCTCATGCCGAGAACGTCACCCCCTTGACCACAGAGGCCTACCCGACGGCGGCCATGCGGCCGGCCAACTCGCGTCTCGATACCCATAAACTGCAGAAGGCCTTTGCCCTGACCCTGCCAGATTGGCGCCTGGGTGTGGCTCGCATGCTGACGGAAATCCACGAGAAAGGACCACTATGAAGCGTAAAGGCATTATTCTGGCAGGTGGGTCGGGTACCCGCCTGCACCCGGCGACCCTGGCAATTTCCAAGCAACTGTTGCCGGTGTACGACAAGCCGATGATCTATTACCCGCTGACCACCCTGATGCTGGCGGGCATTCATGACATCCTGATCATCTCCACCCCGCAAGACACCCCGCGCTTCGAGCAGCTGCTGGGCAACGGCCACCGCTGGGGTATCAACATCACCTACGCCGTGCAGCCATCCCCGGACGGCCTGGCCCAGGCGTTCCTGATTGGCGAAGACTTCCTCGGCAACGCCCCCACCGCGCTGGTGCTGGGTGACAACATCTATTACGGCCACGACTTCCAGCAGTTGCTGCGCAACGCGATGGACCGCCAGGGCAGCGCCAGTGTGTTCGCCTATCACGTGCAAGACCCCGAGCGTTATGGCGTGGTCGAATTCGACGGGCAGGGTAATGCCATCAGCCTGGAAGAAAAACCGGCCAAACCCAAGTCCAACTATGCCGTGACCGGGTTGTACTTCTACGACAACGACGTTATCGAGATTGCCAAAAGCATTCGGCCATCCGCGCGTGGTGAGCTGGAGATTACCGACGTGAACCGCGCGTACCTGGAGCAGCACCGTTTGTCGGTAGAGATCATGGGGCGCGGGTATGCCTGGCTGGATACCGGGACGCATGACTCGTTGCTTGAGGCAAGCGGGTATATCGCGACGATCGAGCGGCGGCAAGGGCTGAAGGTGGCCTGCCCCGAAGAGGTGGCATTCCGGCAGGGGTGGATCGATGCCCAACAGTTGGAAACGCTGGCAGCACCGCTGGCCAAGACCGGTTATGGCCAGTATCTGCTGCGTTTGATTCAAGGCACGGTTTATTGAGGTAACAACCTCGGCGGGGTGGAGCCGCCATTCCACGGGCGGTTCAAGCCGCGAAGGGGCCGGGCCTGCTGGCCAATTTCCACCCGCCGTTCACCGTTGCCGGCGCTACCGTATTCGCGGGTAAACCCGCTCCTACACACGCATCGAGGGCGGCACAGGCCGCTGTAGGAGCGGGTTCACCCGCGAAAGGGCCGGCCCTGCTGGCCAATCTCCTCCGGCCATTCACCGTCGCCTCCACCACCGAATTCGCGGGTAAACCCGCTCCTGCGCCGATACGTGAACCATCCCTCACCCCAGGGTTTTCCCACCCCGGCAACCCGCGTATCATCCGCATACACAAATCTGAACATTCCCACGCGAGTCCCAGACCATGAGTCTTGCGCCCGGTGCGTGCATGGCAGTTTCAGGTACCCAGACAATCATCAGTGACATATAACGACTGGCCAGTTTCGTGGCCGGGCCAGGCATGCCGGCTGTCCGACGGATGGGACGGTGCCCGATGAGATTTGAAGGAATAGGTTTTGATCAAGCGTAGAAAGGTTGCAATCGTTGGTTGTGCGTACCGTTTTCCTGGCTCTTCCAATGCAGGCTTCTGGCAAAACCTGATGGAGGGCCGCGACCTGGTGACCCAGGTTGACCCGTCGCGTTGGAACAAACGCGAGTTCCTGCACCCGGACAAGGCCAGCCCTGCAACCAGCTACACCTTCGCCTCAGGCACCCTGGGTGATATCAGCGCTTTCGACGCTGGCTTCTTCAGCATCTCGCCGCGTGAAGCCGCGATGATGGACCCGCAGCAGCGCATGCTGCTGGAAATGTGCTGGGAAACCTTCGAGAACGCCGGGGTCAAGCCGTCCAGCCTGCGTGGCAGCAACTGTGGCGTGTACCTGGGTATCGCCGGTGTCGAGCAGTCCTACCGCCTGCTCGAGGACCTGTCGGCCATCGATGGCGCCACGGCGACCGGCAACACCATGAGTATCGCGGCCAACCGCCTGTCGTTTTTCTACGACCTGCGAGGCCCGAGCATGGCCATCGACACCGCCTGCTCGTCGTCGCTGGTGGCCTTCCACCAGGCGTGCCAGGCCATCCTCAGCGGTGATGTCGACCAAGCCGTGACGGGCGGTATCAGCCTGCACATGCACCCGTTCGGTTTCATGATCTTCGCCAAGGCGACCATGCTGTCGCGCACCGGGCGCTGCCAGTCGTTCGACGAAAACGGCGACGGTTACGCCCGCTCCGAAGGCGGCGGGTTGTTCCTGCTCAAGGACTACGACCAGGCAGTGGCCGATGGAAACACCATTTTGGCAGTGGTGGCGGCCAGTGCGGTGAACACCGACGGGCGCAAGTCCAGCCTGACCCTGCCCAATGCCGAGGCCCAGGCGGCGTTGCTCAAGCGCGCCTACACCCAGGCCGGCATCGCCCCCGAGCAATTGGACTACCTGGAGGCCCACGGCACCGGTACCGCTGTGGGGGACCCGATCGAAACCCGCGCCATCGGCGAGGCGCTGGGCCAGGCGCGCGGCGCCGGCAACCCGCTGCCAATCGGCTCGGTGAAAAGCAACCTCGGGCACCTTGAAGCCGCCTCTGGCGTGGCTGGCCTGATGAAGGCACTGAACTGCCTGGCTGAGCGTACCGTGCCCGCTACCATTGGCGTGCAGGCGCTCAACCCGAACATCGCGTTCGCCGACCTCAACCTGCAGGTGGTCACCGAGCCCCTGCCGCTGAAAGCCGATGGCCAGTTGACCGTGGGGGTGAACTCGTTCGGCTTTGGCGGCGCCAACGCCCATGTCATCCTGCAAAGCCCCGAGCTACAGGCGCCGGTAGCGCAAGCGGCCAGCGCCCGGCGCGTGCCGTTACTGCTCAGTGCCAAGAGCGAAGAAGGCCTGCGCGCAACCGCAGAGCGCTTTGCCGCCTACCTGGCCGGGCAGCCGCAGGCCGACTATTACGATGTGGCCTACCAGGCGATGTTCCGCCGGGATGCGCACAGCCATCGCCTGCTGCTGGTTTGCGACACTGCAGCCGAAGCTGCCCAGGCGCTGGACGACTATGCCCAGGACCCGACCCTCAGCGAACTGAGCGCAGTGCTGGAGGCCGGCCAGGCCCTGGACGGCGCCTCGGCACCGGTATTTGTCTATTCCGGCAACGGCTCGCAATGGCAGGGCATGGGCCGGGCGATGCTCGACCAGCCGCTGTTCGCCGCCGCCGTGGATGAAGTGGACGCGTTGTTCCAGCCCTTGGCGGGCTACTCGCTGCGCGCCGAGCTGCTGGGCGACAACGGCGAAGGCCGTTATGCACGTACCGAAATCGCCCAGCCTGCGCTGTTTGCCCTGCAAGTGGCGGTTACCAAAGTGCTGGCTGCCGAAGGCATCCACCCGGTGGCGGTGATTGGCCACAGTGTGGGTGAAGTGGCCGCGGCCTGGGCCAGCGGCGCGTTGAGCCTGGAGGACGCCACCCAGGTCATCTACCACCGCAGCCGCCTGCAGGGCCTGACCCGTGGTACCGGTAAGATGACGGCGGTCGGCCTCTCGGGTGAAGCCACGGCGCAGCTGATTGCCGAACTGAAACTGGACGGCCGCCTGGTGGTGGCGGGCGAGAACAGCGCCCGCGGCGCCACTGTGGCCGGTGAGGTCGACGCCCTGGCACTGCTGGAGGCGGCCCTGGAAGAGCGCCAGGTATTCGCCCGTCGCCTGGACCTGGACTACGCCTTCCACTCGCCGGCCATGGACCCGATCAAGCAAGCGGTTATCGACGACCTCGCGCATATCCGCCCGCAGGCTACGAAGATTCCGTTCTACTCCACTGTCGTCGGTGGCCAGTTGAACGGCGAACGCCTGGACAGCCAGTACTGGTGGCAGAACATTCGCTTCCCGGTGCTGTTCCAGGGCGCGCTGGCTGCCTTGGTGCGCAATGGCCTTAACCTGTTCGTCGAAGTGGGCCCGCATGCGATTCTGCGCAGCTACGTCAGCGATGTGCTGGCCGAGTGCGAACAACCGGGGCAGGTGATTGGCACCCTCAAGCGCAACGACCACAGTCCGCTGCTGCTGGAACGTACCGTAGCCCGCCTGCAGATTGCCGCCGTGGAGCCACAGTGGCAGGCACGCTTCCCGGTGACGGGGCGCCCGCTGCGCCTGCCTAACTACGCCTGGCAGCGCGATCACTTCAGCTTGCCGGTCACTGCCGAGGCCTATGGCCCGCTGAGCCACGAGCGCGTGCACCCGTTGCTGGGTTACCCGGTAACGGACCAAGCGCTGACCTGGGAAAACCGCCTGGATACCCAGCAGTACCCGACCCTGGCCGACCACAAGGTGGGTGAGTCGGTACTGTTCCCGGGTGCAGGCTTTACCGAGCTGGCCCTGGCCGTGGCGCAACTGCACCAGCCGGGCGAGTTCGTCGATATCGAAGAGCTGGAAATCCACAACCCTCTGCTGCTGAGCAGCGAGGTCAGCAAGAAAGTGCGCGTGCAGGTGGAAGAGGCCGATGGCACATTGCGCATCAGCTCGCGCACGTTGATGCAACGCGAAGACTGGGTACAGCACGTGGTCGCACGCTTGCCGGGCGAAGCGCGCGGTGTGCTGCTGGACACCCGGGCACCGGCGTTGCCAGCCCGCCCGGCAGACTTCACCGGCGAGCAGCACCTGGCAATGACCTGCGCGGTTGGCCTGAACTACGGCCCCGCTTACCAGACGGTGGCCGCAGCCTGGGTGGAAGGGGAGCGCGTGCTGGCTCAGTTGGTCGTGCCTGCTGCCATCGAACACGAACTGGCAAGCCTGCACCTGCACCCGGCGCTGCTGGATGGTGCCTTCCAGCTGATTACCGAGCTGCTGGCCAGCCGCCAGGGGCATGACGATGGCCTGGCGTTCATCCCCGTCAAGCTTGGGCGCATTGCCTTTACCAATGCCGGCGGTGTGCCGGTGCTGGCCGAGGTGCGCCAGCGCAAGCGCACCGCGCATTCGCTGCTGGTCGACTTCACCCTGTTCGATGCCAGCGGCGCTGCCGTGCTGGCAATCAAGGATGCGCGCATGCGTGCCGTGCGCCTGCAGTACGACCGCAGTGGCGACATCAAGCGTATGGGCCATGTGGGGCAGGCCGCGCCAGGCGCAGTTGTGCCTGTGCAGCGTAACGCCGTGGCCTGCTCGCCGCTGGCCGAGGCCTTGCAGTGCCTGGCCGACGAGCCGGCACAGGTGCGTTACCTGAATGAAGTGGAGCCACTGCTGGATGTGCTGTGCAGCAGCTTTGTCCTCGATGCGGTGGAACAGGCCGGCGGCCGCATCAGTGCCGAGCAGGTCGCGCTATGGTCGCAGGGCCAGGGCGACTTCCTGGCGATGCTGTTGCGCCATGCCGAGCACGACGGCAGCCTGCAGCGTAGCGCGGACGGCAGCTGGCAACTGGTCGACCAGGGCGAGCGCCCGACCTCGCAGGCTATCTGGCAAGAGCTGTTCAGAAGCTACCCCGAGTACTTCCAGATTATCCATTCCGTGGGCCGTATCGGCCGTCATCTGTCGGCGTTGCTGGATGGCAGCCAGGCCTTCGACACTCTGCAACCGCGCGAAACCAGTGGTGCCAGCCTGGCGCGCCTGGTGCTGGGTGCGGCAGGGCAGCAGCACCTGCTCAGCGGCATTGGCCAGACCTTGGCCGCGCGCCTGGCGCAACTGCCGCCCGGCCAGCGCCTGCGTGTGCTGGAATTCGGCTTTGGTGGCGCTTCGTTTGCCGAGCTGTTGTACGCCGGTCTGGATTTCGATCGCCTTGATTATGCCTACTGCGTCGCCGAGCCCGAGCTTGAGCAGCGCCTGCGTGACGATTGCCCGGCGCTACAGGTACTTGGCCTGGAGCAACTGGCCGAAGCCGGTACGTTCGACTGGGTCCTGGTGCCTACCGACTTTGGCCCCCTTGGTACGGTGGGTGACGCCCTGCGCCTGGCCAGTGGTCGGCTCAACCCGCACGGCCAGTTGGCGCTGCTTGGGCAGTACCCGGCGCGCTGGGCCGATTTCGTCTTCGGTGCCCAGCCAGATTGGTGGCTGGCCGGCCCGCAGCAGGCGTTGTCGCGCCAGCAAGGCCCGGCGTTCTGGAGCCATGAGCTGCAGCGGCATGGCCTGACCGCGCTGCGCACGCTGGAGGCGTTGCCGGGTAACGCCTGTGGTAGCTACCTGTTGCTGGCGGACAAGCCCGCCGGTGCTGACACTGCTGCACCCGTGGCCGTGCAGCGCTGGGCCGTACTCGCCGAAGCAGGGCAGGGCGCAGCCCAGCGCCTGGCAGAGCAACTGCGCGCCCAGGGCCAGCAGGTTGACCTGTTGCAGCCGGGTGACGCCCAGGCGCTGGCGGCTCAGCTTGGCGCCTTTGCCCAGCCCCCTGAGCATGTGCTGCACCTGGCTGGTTTCGACAGCGGCACAGGCCTCGATGGCCAGGCCGAGCGCTGCATGCAAGCGGCCGCGCTGGTACAGGCCTGTGAGGCGCTGACGATTGCCCCGCAGTGCTGGCTGTTCAGCCGTGGCGCTGCCGAGCACCTGTACAGCGTCGACACCGCCGCTGAGGTTGCGGCCATCGGCGACGCCGCCTTGTGGGGCTTTGGCCGTACCCTGGCCAACGAATCCCCGCACTGTCGTATTCGCCTGCTCGATCTGGCCCACGCGGCAGCGGTCGAGCTGGCGGTACCTGCGTTGCTGCACGCCGACAGCGAAACCGAGTTGGCCCTGGACGCCGAAGGCCGTCGCTACGTGCCGCGCCTGCGCGTGCTGGCCGACCAGCCGCGCCGCGCAGTGGGCGATGCGCAGTGGGTGTGCCTGGGCTTCGACCTGCCGGGCCAGCTGCGCAACCTGCGCTGGGAAGTGCGTGAGCCGCGTCAACCGGCGGCGGATGAGCTGGACATTCAGGTGCGTGCGACGGGCCTTAACTTCCGTGACGTGATGTTCGCCCTCGGCCTGCTGTCGGATGAAGCCATCGAAAACGGCTTCTCCGGCCCTACCCTGGGCTTCGAATTTGCCGGTGTGGTGCAGGGCAAAGGCGCCGAGGCAGTGGGCGACTTCGCCCCGGGTGACCGTGTGGTGGGCTTTGGCCCCTGCAGCTTCGCCAACCGCCTGGTCACCAACGCCAACGCCGTTGCACGCATCCCCGAAGGGATGTCGTTCGAAGCGGCGGCCACCATTCCGAGTACCTTCTTCACCGTGTACTACGCGCTGCATCACCTGGCGCGCCTGGAGCCGGGCGAGAAGGTGCTGATCCACGGCGCTGCCGGTGGTGTGGGCATCGCGGCCATCCAGATCGCCAAATGGCTGGGCGCAGAAATTCACGCCACCGCAGGCAGCGACGAGAAGCGCGACTTCCTGCGCCTGCTGGGCGTCAGCCACATCTACGACTCCCGTTCGCTGGCGTATGCCGACCAGGTGCTGGCAGCCACCGGTGGGCGTGGCGTGGACGTGGTGCTCAATTCGCTGGCCGGTGAGGCCATCAACCGCAACCTGCAGGTGCTGAAGCCGTTTGGTCGCTTCCTGGAGCTGGGCAAGCGCGACTTCTACCAGAACACCCGTATTGGCCTGCGCCCGTTCCGCAACAACATCAGCTATTTCGGTATCGACGCTGACCAACTGATGAGCGAGCGCCCCGCGCTCACCCGCCGCCTGTTCGCCGAAATGATGGAGCTGTTCGAGCAGGGCATCCTGCACCCGTTGCCGTTCCGCGAGTTCGACGCCAACCAGGTGGTCGAGGCCTACCGTTACATGCAGCAGGCGCGGCAGATTGGCAAGGTCGTGGTGACGTACGCCAACCCGATCCAGCAAACCGTCGACACCCGCGTGCAGCCGGTGCGGGCATTGCAGCTTGCCGCCGATGCCAGCTACCTGGTCACCGGCGGCCTGGGTGGCTTTGGCTTGCGTACTGCGCAGTGGCTGATCGACAAAGGTGCCCGTCACCTGGTGTTGCTGGGCCGTCGTGGCCCGGCCAGTGAAGAGGCCCAACCACAGCTGGCGTTGTGGCACGCCCAAGGTATCGATGTGCAGGCCGTGGCGTGCGACATCACCGACCGTGAGCAACTGCGCGGGGTGTTCGATCGCATTGCCGCCAGCCCATGGCCACTGCGTGGCCTGGTGCATGCCGCGACGGTGATCGACGACAGCCTGATCCGCAACCTTGACGGTGACCAGTTGCGTCGCGTGCTGGAGCCCAAGGCCAAGGGCGCGCAGTACCTGCATGAGCTGGCCCAGGGCCTGGCGCTGGACTTCTTCGTGATGTTCTCCTCGGCCACCACCTTGTTCGGCAACCCCGGCCAGGCCAACTACGTGGCGGCCAACCACTGGCTCGAAGCCCTTGCGCGGCACCGTCGTGCTCAGGGCCAGGCAGCCACGGCCGTGCTGTGGGGCGCCATCGACGATGTCGGTTTCCTGGCGCGCAACAGCCAGATCAAGGACGCCCTGCAGAGCCGCATGGGGGGCTCGGCGCTACGGGCTGAGGCAGCCTTGGCACAGCTCGAGGCCATGCTGTTGCAGGGTGATAACGGCCATGGCGTGCTGGAGCTGGACTTCAAGGCCCTGGCGCGCTTCCTGCCGAGCGCCACTACACCGCGCTTCAGCGAACTGGCCCGTGCCTATGGCGGCGACCATGAGGATGACGGTGGCGGTGAAGACATCCAGCGCATGCTGGAGGAGCTTGACGATGGCGAACTGCTCGAACGCTTCGTAGACATGCTCAAGCACGAGGTGTGCGAGATTTTGCGCCTGCCGCCAGCACGTCTGGATGCCCAGCGCCCGCTGCAGGAAATGGGGCTCGATTCGTTGATGAGCGTTGAGTTGGTGGTGGCGCTGGAGGAGCGTTTCGGTATTCGCCTGCCAGTGATGGAACTGAGCGACAGCTCCAGCATCGACAAGCTTGCCGTACGCTTGCTGGAGCTGCTGCGCGGTGAAGCGGGCAGCGGCGAAGAGCAACTGGCGCAGAATGTGCTTGCCCGCCATGGCAGCGAGCACAGTGCCGAAGAGTTGGCGCAGTTGAACGCAGCCTTGGCCGACAGCAACGCGGCACCCAACCGATTGATTGATTAAGAGTGCCAGATGACAGCCAGAACCCCGACCGGCCTTGGTGGTGATGCCAAGCAACGCCTGATCCAGCAAGCCCTCGCCCGGCGCCGCCATGTGGCTGCCGAGGGCGAGCAGGGCGCCACCCTGGAGCAGGTACAGCAGGCTGCCCTGAAGGTGCCCGAAGCGCACTATCGCTTTGATCAGCACCCGGGGTACCAGCAACTGCGGGTAATCCAGCAGAGCGCCATGCAGCTGGGCGTGAGCAACCCGTTCTTCCGTATGCACCAGGGCACCGCCGGCGCCCAGACGCAGATTGGCGAGCGCGAGTTTCTCAACTTTGCCAGTTACAACTACCTGGGCTACTCCGGCCACCCAACCGTGGCCGAAGCGGCCAAGGCGGCGATCGACCGCTACGGCACCTCGGTGTCGGCCAGCCGCCCGGTTTCTGGCGACCGCCCGCTGCACCGCGAGCTTGAGCGCGAACTGGCCCGCCTGTACGAGGTGGACGATGCGGTGGTGATGGTCAGCGGCCATGCCACCAACGTCACCACCATCGGCTACCTGTTCGGGCCACGCGACCTGGTGGTGCATGACGAGCTGATTCACAACAGCGTGTTGCAGGGTATCCAGCTGTCGGGTGCCCGCCGTCTGAGTTTTGCCCACAACGACTGGCAGGCGCTGGATCGCCTGCTGGGCGAGCAACGCCAGCACTTCGAGCGGGTGCTGGTGGTGGTGGAAGGCATCTACAGCATGGACGGTGATTACCCTGAGCTGCCCCGGTTCGTCGAGCTCAAGCATAAGCACAAGGTTTTCCTGATGGTGGATGAAGCCCATTCGCTGGGGGTGATGGGGGCGACGGGCAAAGGTATTCGTGAGCATTTTGGGTTGGCTGGCGATGACGTCGACATCTGGATGGGGACCTTGAGCAAGACCCTGGCCAGTTGCGGCGGGTACATTGCGGGCCGCACGGCACTGATCGAGCACCTGAAGTTTCTGGCGCCGGGCTTCTTGTACAGTGTTGGCATGCCGCCGGCGGTCACGGCCTCTGCGCTGGCAGCGTTGAAGCTGCTGGCTGCAGACAGCGAGCGGGTAGCGCAAGTGCAGGCGCGGGGGGAGCTGTTCCTGCGCCTGGCGCGTGAAGCAGGGTTGGATACGGCGACCAGTACCGGGTTGGCGGTGATCCCGGTGATTACCGGCAGTTCGTTCAAGGCCGGCCGTTTGTCCAGCGCCCTGTTCGAGCGTGGCATCAATGCCCAGCCGATTTTGTACCCGGCGGTGCCAGAGCATTCGGCGCGGGTGCGGTTTTTTGTGTCTTGCGAGCATACGGAAGAGCAGATCAGGCATACCGTGGCGGTGGTGGCGCAGGAGATGGCGCGGCTGGGGTGAGGGCCACGCTTACAGCCAGATGGCATCCCAGTGTGGGTATTCGCCGACATTGGGTGCCAGGCCGGCCCTGACCGGGTTGGCAATGATGTACCGAGCGGTGTTGAGCAGGTCATCATCCTTGCGCATGGCGCGATCGCGGTAGCCCGCCTGCCAGATGGGGGTGGCTGTTACACCAGCCTTGTGCAAGGCATGGCTGGACCTTGATTTGAAGCGGCGCATCAACGTGGCCAGCGTCACCTGTTTCAGTTCTATCAGCCAGTGCACATGGTCGGGCATGACCACCCAGGCCAGCGTGGCGCAGCTGTTTTCCCGGTCTGCCTGGCGCAGGTGATTGACCACCAGCCTGGCCAGGTTGAAGTTGTGAAACAGGGGGCGGCGCTGGTGGGTGACTGTGGTCAGCATATACAGCCTGCCGGGGTGTGAAACCCGATGGCGGCGCAGATGGTGGGCGTGGGCGTAGTGCATGGGGTCATCCTTGAAGGCTTCGATAGTTCGAGCCAGCGTAGACGCCCTCCTGGCGCCAGCAGCGATTCAACCATTGCAGAATGTACCCACCGACCAGGGGGGCGGTGATTGGCCAGGGATATTGGCCAGCAGGCCCGGCCCTTTCGCGGGTAAACCCGCTCCTACACGACGGCCTGCGTCCAGCCACCTGGCCGGGGACTGGGCGTGGGTCAGATATGCGGTGCCTCATACGCATTCAACTGTTCCACAAACCGCCAATGGCTCTTCTTGCCAAACCCCATCAACCGCTTCAACCGGATATCCCAACGCATGTGGTGGTTGGCAATCCATGGCAATGCAAACAGGTGCGCCCCGCGCCAGGGGATGAACGGGTTACGCCGCAGGCTGGCATAGATCTCGACGCGGTGGCTGGCCTGATGGCTTGCACAACGGGCATGGAAACCAGACGTGTCCGCCACCACCAAGGTGTTGGCTGGCACCGCAAAGCGACGGGGCGGCGGCAAGCCGAGGGCCGCCAGCTCGGGCTCGTCGATGCGGAACGAACCCTCACGGTGCATCTGCTCGCCGGAGCGCGCCGCCCCCAGGCTTTGACGGTACTCCCAGGCCAAACGCTCCGGCGTCAGGCGGTGCGACCCCGGCACATAACTGAACGGCCCTTGGTCATCCGCCACATCGTCCAGGAACAACCACGCCTTCGCCGTGGGGTGGAAGGTGTCGGCATGCAGGCGGGTCTGCGGGTCCTGGTCGGCATTGGCGGCGTCGATCACGATCGACTGCAGCTGGTAGGTAATGCCACCGGTATTGGACGACGCATAGGCAATCAGGTCGCGCACCCCACGGTCCGCCACAAACGCCGCACTGGCCGGGTTTTGCGCCAGCACGTCCTGGTCAAGGCTGACCCGGCGGGTAACCGCGCGGCCCTGGCGCATTTCCCAGCCGGTGCTGCGCAATGCACCCAGCTCGGCGCGCAAGGCCGCAAACTGCTCGGCAGGCAGGGCGTTTTCACGAATGAAAAAACCGTTCTGCTCAAAATGCGCGCGCTCATCGGCATCCAGCCGCGAGGCCAGCGCATTGCGACGGTAACCTGCCATGGCCATCGCCATCTGACGACGCTGCACATGCAGGCCCAAGGCATTGAGCCGGGCACTGCCCAGCACCGGGTTGTTCTCGAACGACTTGGCATGGGTAGCCAACTGCAGGCAATGCCAGGGGAGTGCCGCGTAACGGCCGATGTCCTTGATCGAAACAGGCATGATCTAGTCCTTTGATGGGGCCAATGGCCGGCCACAGCCGAGCATGGTCCGGGTATAGTTGAGCAACGGCGCCACTCGTCGATAGGCCACCGGCGCCGGGTGGGGCGCGCTGAGGCAGGCGAGGGCGTGCCAGGCATCGCAGGGCAGGTCTTGCTGGACGTCGGCATAGCGCGCATAGCGCAACAAGGCGCCGGCTACCAACTGGTCCAGGGTTAAACGCCGGGTGCGGCGGGGCAAGGGCTGATGGTCCTCGGTCAGGCCCCAGCCGGCATAGAACGGCGTGCCATAGGTGACCACCGGCAGCCCGCGCAGCAAGGCCTCGAAACCGGCGGTGGAACTGAGCGTATGCAGCGCATCGACCTGGCCATACAGGCTGGCGATGTCCACACCCGCCAGTACCTGATCGGCCAGCCCCACCAGCTGTGCCGGGGCGATGTGCCCGCGGCGCTTGCCGGCTTCCACGTCGGGGTGCGGCTTGTACAGAATCCAGGCATCCGGCAACCGCGCACGCACCTGTTGCAGCAGCCGCAGGTTGCACCCGGCACCGCCACCGCTGCACAGCGCCGAGGCATCATCCTCGACCTGGCCCACCACCAGTACCCGCCGCTGCCCCGGCTGCCCAAGCAGCGCCGGGCGCACATTGCTGCGCAGGTTGAACTTGCTGGTGCCGCTGGCAACGATCTGCGCCCGCAAGCGCGCCGCTTCGGCCAGGCATGGGGCGTCAAATTCGCCATGCTGCAACAGCTGCTCCAGGTCGCTGGCAGACTGCGCATCGTAATGAATGCCACCCCGGTCCAGCACCAGTGACAGCGCCGGGCTGTTGGTCGCCCCCAACCCCGTGGAGCGCAAGAAACCATCCTCGACCCGCCACACTGGCACCCCCGCCTGGCGCGCACGTTCGGCCAGGCCGGCCGGCTCGCGCGCAGCCCATACCAGCAGCCGACCCTGTTCGGTCGCTACCTGGCTTATCAGGTGCGGGCTGTCGACGCTGAAGCGCAGCTGCCCCCAACGGCTTGCGAAAAAACGCCGGATGTTGTGCTGCTTGTGCCGCTTCACGCCCAGCACCGTGGTGGGGCCGGCAAACGCAGCATCGCGGGCTTTCTTGCTGGCCAATTGGCGGGCAACGGTCAAGGCATCGGTCAACTGGCCGCTCAATGGGTCGACATAACGGCAGTAACGCACATAGGCCGCCGCCACCAGTTGCACAAGGTCTGGCCGTGACTGCCGGCGAGCAATGGCCATGCGGTCATCGGTCAGCCCCCAGCCCGCGTAGAACGGCAGCCCGAAGCAGGTGACCGGCACGCCCTGGATCAACGCCTCCAGCCCGGCCTGGCTGGTACCCACGTACACGCGCCGGGCACGCCGGGCCAGTGACGCCCAGGCTACCGGCCGCGCCTCCAGCGTTACCCCACGGGCCCGCGCGGCATCCAGCAGGCAACTGGGCTTTTGCCCGCCCAGGCAGTCCGGGTGAATGCGCACGCGCACGTCGGCATCCGGGTTTTCTGCCAGGGCCTCATCCAGCATTCGCACATAGTCGGCTTCGCATAGCCCGCCGCCCGGGATTGAATAATCCCCGGCAGTTTGGTCCACCACCAGCACCAGCGGCCGCTCGCGGCCCAGCGGGTCGTCGTCGGGCAGGTCCTGGGCGTTGTTGTACTTGCCGATGCCGCTGCTGCGCATCAAGGCAATCAGTTCGCGGGCGCAATTGAGCTCGTATGCGCTGAGCGCCTCGGGCTGCTGCAGGATGTTTTCCAGCAGCGAAGGGCGGTCGGCCAGGTAGTGGATGCCTACCGGGTCGACCACCATGGACATCGGCGTATCGCCCTCGATGCCCAGCGAAGAAGAACGCAAAAAGCCGTCTTCCAGCGCAATGTAGGGCAGCCCCCAGCGCTGGCACAGCACCCGGGCATGGGCCGACGACTGCTTGTAGCCGATACCGGCAATCGCCTTGAGCCCCTTGGGCGCCTTGCGGCCACGGCGCCACAGCCAGAAGGGCGGGCCTTCCGGGCCGAGGAACTGCGGCAGGTGCAGGACCTTCCAGGCCACCCATTGCGACATGATGCCGACCCAGCCGGTGCCGTCTACCAGGGCATCGGGTGGTGAATAACCTTCGGGCGGGTGGGGTACAAAGGGAGGCGTTTTGTGCATTACACGGCCCGCCACATGTTGCGCACCGGCGGGAACGGCACCCAGCGCTTGCGGCGCAGGGCAAAGCCATTATGCAGGTACAGGTGCTGCGCCCGATGATTGCTCAGCGGCACCTCCAGCTCTACCTGGGTAAAGCCCTGGCCGGCGGCGTGCGCGCAGCACGCCTGCACCAGCGCCGAGCCTACGCCGTGCTGGCGTGCGGCCTTGCTGACCCGCAGCCCGTACAGCAAGAACGGGTAGCGCCATTCGCGCAGTTCGCTCAGGCAGAACCCAATAAACCGCACCCAGCCGCTCAACAGGCCAAACTCACGCACGAACGGCTGCCAGTGCCAGGCAAACGGCCCGCGCCGGCCATGCTTGAATGCGGCAAAGCCCAGTGCCTGCTCGCCCTCGAAGGCCAGCAGCACACGGTCCCAGTGGATAGCCGACCCCAGCAAGCGATAGCGGCAGGCCGTATTGCCAATCAGGAACGCCAGCGACCCCCGCCCCTCGGTCAGCAAGCGGGCCAAGGCAGGGTCTGCGGCACGCTCCGGCGACAGGTCCGATCCCAAAACGATACGCACCACGTTGTCAGGCTACCCCGGCACTGGCCACAGGCGTGTCCTGGCAGGTTGCCGGCGCCAGGGCATGGGCCAGCAATGTGCTGGACAACTGCTGCACCGGCATTGGCCTGGCCCCGCAGCCAGGCTGGCGGCGGTTGGACCACACCAGATAATCGGTATCACCTGCGGGCGCACCAACAGCCTGGTACACCTCAGGCAAGATCGGCACATGGTCGCCAAAGAAGCACAGCAGCGCCTCGTTCGGCTGGGCCAGCAAGGTGTCGCGCAGCATGCCCAGCATGCGGTCGGCATTGCCGATGTGCCGCAGGTAGGGCGCCAGGTCTTGCATGCCCGGTTGCAGCGGGCGGTCGAACCAGGCCGGCAGCTCGTGCGCGGCTACGCTTTCCAGGTGCAACGGGCCATGGTTTTCCATGGTGACCGCATGGATGAACAGCGGCTGTGTGCGGCCTGGCGCCTGCAGCAGCGCGCGGATTTTGTCTGCCACGGCGCAATCACCAATGAACGGCCCGGCCTTTTGCGAAGCGTTGAACGCCTTCACATCGATGAATTCATCAAAGCCCAATGCCGGCAACACCTTGTTGCGGCCATAGAAACCACCGTCGTACGGGTGGATGCAAATGGTCCGGTACCCCTGCGCCTTGAGCCTGGAGGCGATACTGGGCAGGCCCTGGCGGGCCAGCACCCGGTACGGGTTGAAGCGGTGCACGCCCAGCCGGTCGGCAGGGATGCCGGTCAGGTAGGCGAACTCGGTCCGCACCGTATTGGCGCCCCAAGCTGCCACCTGCAGTTTGCCCCGGGCCAGCGCCTGGCTGGCCAACAGGTCGTACTGCTCGAGCACTTGCGGGCGCACGCCAGGCCACAGCCCACGCACATCGAAGAACGACTCGCTCTGCACCGAGATTAAGTCCGGCAGCGCCCCGGCCTGGGCCGCTGTCGGCTGCGAAGAGGCCGGCACAGCCCCAACAGCAAACGGCGAGCCCAGCCCGTCCCGGTCAACCGGCGCCCGCGCCGCCCAGAAGTACCGCCACAAGCTGGCCGCCAAGCCCCAGCCACGTACATCCTGCTCGGCATCAAAGCTCGGCTTAACAGGCCGATGCCCCAGGCGCAGCAAGCCCAGGCCCAGCGCCAACGGCAGCAACGCCTCAAGCCGAGCGCCCGCCACCTCGAAGCTCAACCCCGCCCACAGGTAAACCAGAAAGCCCACCGCCAGCAGCGCGGCCTTGCCAAAGCCAAAGAACGGCAAGTACAACCGCGGGAACTTCACTGCATCGCTGAAATACTCGAAATCTGCACACACAAACGGCTCGCGCAGCGAGTGATACTTGGCGTTGCTGACCAGCACGATCAGCAGCCACAGCAGCAACACATTCACGCCACTGAACAACGGCCGCGCCGTCAGTGCATACAATAGCCCGAAGGCCACACACCACAGCCCCGCGTGCAGCAGCCAGCAATCGGCCGGGCGACGCAGGGCAGGGCGGGGAACCAGCAGGCGCTCGACCGCGACGGTCAAGCCCAGGCCGATCAAAGCGACCGGCAACATGGAAACATCAATCACTGTACTTCAACCCACGCAGGATCATCGAAGAAAGCCACTGCGGGATAAGCCCCAGCAGCCAGGTGCCCAGGTTGAGCGGGAACGGAAAGCTGATACGCGCCTGGTTCGCCGCCAGCCCGCGCTTGATACGCCTGGCCGCTTTGTCGGCGGTCCACAGAAAAGGTTTAGGCCCGGGCATTTCGAAGCACATCTTCGACTCCACATACCCCGGCACAATCACATTCACTTTCACCCCTTCCGGCGCCAGCCAGTCGCGGATGGCCTCGCCATACACCCGGATGGCGGCCTTGCTGGCGCTGTAGGTCGGTGTGACCGGCAAGCCACGCCAGCCCGCCAGCGAGCTGAACAGGGCGATCTGCCCGTCGCCACGGCTGCGCATGGCGGGCAGGGCGGCCTCGACGGTGGCCAGGGCGGCCATCACGTTCACTTCCATCAGGGCGCGGCTGTCGTCCCAGTCTTCCGCTTCGCCATTGGCGCCCACGGCGGTGTTAAGCCCTGCGCCGACCAGCAGCAGGTCGGGCTGATGCTGCTCGCTTACCCGGCGCACCATGGCCCGCAGGGCGTCCAGGTCGCGCACGTCGAGGGCTTCCAGCAGCACCTGGGCACCCAGGGCGCGGCATTGTTCGGCCATTTCGGCCAGGCGGTCCTGGCGCCGGCCTTGCAGGATCAGCGTCACCCCCGGGGCGGCGTAGGCAGGCGCCAGCGCGCCACCGATACCGCCTGTGGCGCCGGTGATGAGGATGCAGCGGGGTGAGGCATGCGAACTCATAGGTATTTTTCGATTCTTGAGGTTTTCGCCATCAGCACTTCCAGGCAGTTGGCCACGGCCATGTCCATGCCGCAGGTGGTGTAGAAGCCGCCGTTGACCTGGGTGGTGTGGATGACCGTGTTGCGGAAGCGTTGAAACAGCGTGTTGTCGGGCGCTTCGGGCTGCTGCCAGAAATCATCCAGGCCGCCCTGATGGGTTAGCCCCGGCATCGCGTAGATCGGCTCGGCCAGCGTGCAGGTAGGGCGGTGGTGCAGCAATGCTGAAGCCCCCGCGGTACTGTTGACGGTGATCATGCCGGTGATGTGCGAGAGCAGCGTAGGCATGTGCCCGCTTTCCATGAAATCGACACGCTCGGCCACGTCGTACTGGCGCGCCAACTGCTCGGTGACCTTGCGGTAGTTGACCAGCCCGGGCGTCAACGGGTGGTTCTTCACCAGCAGGCGCGCATCGAAGGGCGCGTTGAGCGAGAACGAGTCGATCACATGCTCGATCACCTGGGTCATGTTCTGGAACGGCGAGTGGTCGCGGATTTGCGCATCGCTGTCCAGCTGCAAGGGCAGCAAAAACGTGGGGTGCCGCTCGCGGGCCACTTCGGCCACCAGCGCGTCGTCATGCACACGGGCGCGCAGCAGGCGCATGCCCTGGCGGATGAACCCGGCGTACTCCATGGCGGCGTTGAACGGGGCATGGGTGCGGTAGCGCGGGAAGCACAGCCGGTTCAGCGCGCCGCCGGCATGGTACAGCACATCGTGCGTGGCACGTGCGGCGAACGACAGCTTGAACGGGTTGCCATTCTGATAGCGCGGAATGTACTTGCCCACATCGCGGTACCACTGCGGGTCACGTGGCAAACGCGAGTTGTTGTTGACCCCGTCGCGCTCCAGCGTCACCCAATAGGGCCGAAAGTAGCCTTCCTCGAACACGTGCACGCGAATACCCGACAGCCGCGCCAGGGTCACGGCCGGGCGGTGTACCGGGCGGCAGTCGCCGAACAGCACCAGGTCGGTGATATCCAGTTGGCGGAACACCTGTGAATACCAGGCCTCCATGTCTTCCGGGGCGTGCGGGCAGGTCAGCTGCGCGCCGCCGGGGCCATACAGGGCGTCACCGACGTTGAAGCGCACGCTGTGCACTCGCTGGCCGATATCCCGCAGCCCCTTGGCAAGGCGGCTGAAGAAGGGTGAACTGACACCCTGAAGCAGCAGAAAATTGTGTGACGGGATACGCAGCAGCGGACCACGCGTCGCCCTTGCATTCAGTTGGTCGGGCGCTTCATGCCCAACAAACTGCTCAAGCGTCGTTTCAAGTCCTGCCATCGGGAGGGAGCTCCAGGCTGCGGTAAGGCGTGCCAATTTTGTAGTTCGTATAAGGTTCGTTCGGCGGTGGTGAAGCGGTTGGTCACCAGGCTTACGTAAGTGGGATAGAGCAACAGCGTGCCCGCTACCAACTGGTCCAGCGTCAGTTGTCGGCTGCGCCGTGCCTGCACCGGTGCTTGAAGGTCCATGTCGCGGGTCAGCCCCCAGCCGGCGTAGAACGGCTGGCCATAGGTCGTCACCGGCACACCGCGTAGCAGGGCCTCGAAGCCCGACTGCGAGGTCAGCACATGCAATTCGTCGACCACTTCCAGCAATTGCTGCAGTGGCGTATCGCCGATCACTTCATCGCACCAGTGCACGGTTTGCGCTTCGTCGTCACCGCGGGCGCGCGTGCCGGCCAATACCTCTGGGTGGGGTTTGTACAACACCCACGCATCAGGGTTTTGCTCACGCACGGCGCGCAGCAGTTGCAGGTTGCTGCGGATACGGTTGCCGCCAAAGCGGATGGACGCATCGCCCTCCACCTGGCCAGGCACCAGGATCACCCGTTGCGCATGCGAGGGGCGCTGCCAGCTGGCGCCGGGCAAGTTGTACTTGGTCAGCCCCGCCGCGCAGATGGCCAGGCGCAAAGCATGCGCGCGGGCCAACAACTGCGGGTCGAAGGGCTCTTCAGCCAGGATGCGCTCCAGGCGCGAAGGCCGGGTGGCGTCGTAGTAAATACCCAGGTCATCGACCACCCACGACAACGGTCGCGCCTTGCCGGCGCCCAGGCCGACCGAGCGCAGAAAGCCGTCTTCCACCCGGTTGACGGGCAGTGGGTGGGCGCAAAGGTGAGTGTCGTGCTTGCAGCCCCAGGACACCACGGGCAAGTCTTGCGCCAGCGGTTGCTCGGGCTTGACGAAGCGAATGGCCGCGCCATTGAAAAACAGGTTTGCCAGTGGTTCTTTCCAGCGGCTGAAACCCAGCATCTGTACGGCGCTTGGCAACACGCTGCGGTGCCGCCGTTGCAGGCCCAGCCAGTTGATCAGCACCTCTGGCGTACACGGCTGACCACGTTCTGGGCAGACATAGCGTGGGTAGGCCACCAGGCTGGCATGAATCAGTTGCGCCAACGGCACAGGCTTGCGGCGTGAAGGTGCCGGCAAGCGGTCGTCGGTCAGCCCCCAGCCGGCATAGAACGGCATGCCCCAGGTGTGCACCGGTACGTCCCAAAGCAAGGCATCGAAGCCCAATTGCGACGTCATCACGAACACTGCACGCATGCGTGGCAGCAAATCGGCCGGGTGAACATTGTGGGCCAGTACCTGCACCCGCGGGTTGCCGGCCAGCGCTGCCAGGTCGAAGTGCCCGGCCTTGCGCCCGGCCACCACGTCGGGGTGCACCTTGAGCACGATGGTGCTATGCGGGTAGCGGGCCAATGCCGCCTCCAGCATGGCCCGGAAGTCGCTGGCCCCTGCACCTTGCAACGAGGCATCGCCACAGGTCTGGTCGGCCACCAGCACGCAGTCGGCTGGCAACGCTGGCAGCTCGATGCGTGCGTCGTTGTACTTCGACACCCGTTGCTGCTGCCACAGGCTACGTAGTGCCAGGGCACGTTGGGTTTGCTCGGCGTCGAGGGGCGTGGCGATCAACTGTTCGAGGCGGGACGGCTGGGAAGCGTCGTAGTACACGCCCACGTCATCGACGATCAGCGACAGGGGCGGCTCGTCGGCGCCCAGGCCCACGGAACGGATGAAGCCGTCTTCCAACGTGAGAACGGGTTTGCTTGCCTTGTGCGCCTCGGCCATTGCCTTGATGGCGCTTGGCTTGCGGCCCCAGGCCATTACCCAATCAGCGAGCTCGACATCGCGCACAGCACCGCTTTGCAGCGCGAATTCGGGCAGCAAGGCAGGCAACGTACTGATGCGCTGGGCTCCTTTTGACAGGATCAGCAGGCGAGGGCGGGGCGAAGCGTCGTCCATATACGTGGAGCGGCATCCATTCAGCAAAGGGGCGGCATGGGCTTATAGCCCTGCGGGTCCGGTGGAAACAAAGGATGGCGAATCTTAATACAAATTCACATTTGTAGGCGTGCCGCTGGGCAAAAATCGCGAAAAGAAATTAGACGATATGTGCAGATGATGACCTATGGCATCAAAATGACATCCGATCCCGGCAAACTCCCCGAAACCGCGGCGTACCACCCCGCTGGGGAACGTAACGCACGCCTGTAGGCGCGGGTTTACCCGCGAAGCTTTTTCCCATGTGGGTACAAAAGCTCATTTACCCCTGATCCAGCATCCCCAGCAAATAGTGGTACTTCTCCAGCAATAACCCCATCCGGTCGCGCTCCTTGTACTCAGCGACCGTTTCTGGGCGCAAGCAATGGAACAGCGCCGTGAGGAGAAACACGTAGCGCAAGTTCCCTAGCGCCTGTTCCACATCGAAGCGCTCCGGCAGGGCTGCTCGGTACGTTTCGATGAACTCGGCCTGTGCTGCCAGGAATACCTTCATATCCTTGCGCCGGAACAGGCTGCCCAGGTAGGCCCCGCCGTCAAAGCCAATCCGCCCTACCTTTACCTCGCTCCAGTCGATGAGGTGAAGTTGGCCCTTATCGACGAAGAGGTTTTTCTGCAGGTAATCCATGTGGCTGATACATCGGGGGCTGCGACGGGCCTTGGCTGCCATCTTATGAGTCAGCGGTACAAACGCCTTGAAGTGTTCTGTCAGGCCGGAAAAGCGCTGGTCCTCAAGCCCAAGCTTTACCAGCTCTGGGAAGCAGCGGGCAAAGTTGAAGCGTGGTCGCAAGAGGAACCATGGTCTGAAAAAATCCATGCTCCACAACAGGGGGGTCTTGCCAAGCGGTTGGGCTTGCAAATAGTCGTGGCTGAGCGCTTCAAGCTCGGCCATACCCAGCGCCAGTTGCTTGGCAATTTTGTGCATTCGCGGCGGTTTGCCGCTTACGAACTCGGTGAAGATCAAGCTCTCAGATGGCGTCTCGATGACGCCCAGGCAGGAGGGATAACGGAAGTGTTTGCTGCCAGCCAACATTCCCTCGGTGCGATGGAAGCGGGCTTCCTGGCTTCCGATCAGTGCTAGCTTGCGAATCGATTTTTCCACAATCTCGACCGGCTGGCCGGTGCTGGGATCAACCAGGCGATGATGCCGCACGTATTTCACAAAAGAGGCGTTGCCGCCTAACACTTCGCTGGTGATCTCCAGCGGCTTGTCGGCCCATTCAGGTCTTAGCGCGCGCAGGTGTTCTTCGAGAGAGGCCCGCTGCCAGCGATAGAGCGTTTTGCTGCTTACGTGCGGGCTTGTAGGTGGGGTAATTACATCCATGTTGGCAATGCCATGCGTCCGGCTTAAAGCAGTGAAGGAAGGGTATGCTGCTGTATGAGAGTCTTGGGCACAATGAAAAATTGCATCAAGACATTGATTTTGAAGGGCAAGAGGCTGAGCGGCATGGTGTTTGAAGCTAATCAGCCTAAGGCATTGCGCTTCTGAGAGGGTTGACTCCGGGGGCTCTTTTCTATTTTGGCTGTTGCCCCAAACAGTAGGGCAGTAACGCACGCCACTGAAGATGTTTTGCGTAGCGCATGCGGTCCATCGGCGGTACAGGGCCGCTCCCACAGAGGCAGCGTGCGCAATACCCTGTGGGAGCGATCTGGTGCCGCGAACGAGGGCCAAAGGCCCTCGCCTTACTTGTATCAGTCTTCCAGCAGCTCTTCGGCAGTACCGAGGATGTTCTCCAGGGTGAAGCCGAACTCTTCGAACAATGCCGAAGCCGGCGCCGACTCACCGTAGGTGGTCATGCCGATGATACGACCTTCCAGGCCGACGTACTTGTACCAGAAGTCAGCGTGGGCAGCTTCGATGGCGATGCGCGCACCGACTTCCAGCGGCAGCACGGACTGCTTGTAGGCAGCGTCCTGGGCATCGAACACGCTGGTGCACGGCATGGAAACCACGCGCACCTTGCGGCCTCGCTCGGTCAGCTTGTCGAAGGCCTGAACAGCCAGGCCCACTTCGGAACCGGTGGCGATCAGAATCAGTTCAGGCTCGCCGGCGCAGTCCTTGAGCACATAGCCACCGCGGCTGATGTCGGCGATCTGCTGGGCATCGCGGTCCTGGTGCTGCAGGTTCTGGCGCGAGAAGATCAGCGCCGATGGGCCGTCCTTGCGCTCCAG
>NZ_JBICMC010000009.1:0-538 GCF_043106005.1 Pseudomonas sp. GLN_2
ACCGCCTCGCGCACCTGCGGGTGCTCCAGCACCCGTGCCTCGATTTCACCCAGTTCGATACGCAGCCCGCGCACCTTCACCTGATGGTCGATGCGCCCGCAGTACTCGATCACCCCGCTGTCGCGGTAGCGCGCCAGGTCGCCGGTGCGGTACAGCCGCTGGCCGTGGCTGCCGAACGGGTCGGGCACGAAACGCTCGGCCGTCAGCGACGGGCGACGATGGTAACCACGCGCCAGGCCCTGGCCACCGAGCATCAGCTCGCCCATGGCCACCTGCGGCAAGGCTTCGAACGCCGGGCCAAGGATGTGCGTGTACAGGTTGGCGATCGGCTGGCCGATCGGCACGCTGTCACGCCCTTCGTCGACACAGGTCCAGTGGGTGACGTCGATCGCTGCCTCGGTCGGCCCGTACAGGTTGTGCAGGCGGGCACCGGGCAGGTGGCTGAACACCTGCTGCTGGGTGTCCACCGCCAGCGCCTCGCCGCTGCAGATCACCTGCCGCACGCTGTGGCAGCGCTGCAGGCCCGGCTCGCGGACGA